>CAYWHT010000032.1:0-15292 GCA_964458135.1 uncultured Saprospiraceae bacterium
CCACCCAACAGTTCCAGCTCAGTGCTGTTGACGATGAGCGTCATGCCCGGAATCATTAACAGGCCCAGGGCAATTTCGTACCACTTTACCCGCTGCCGCATGATCAGGGGCTCCAGCAGGGAGGTGAAAAAGGAAGTCGTCGCCATCGCCACCAATGCAATCGAGGCGTTGGCCAACTTGATGGCGCCGTAAAACGCCACCCAATGGATGGCCACCAATACGCCGATACCCATGTACTGATAGATGGTTCGGCGCGGCAATTCCCGGAACAGCCGCCCCAGGCGAATGAAAAACAGCAGGCTCAGGCTCGTCAAAAAAACACGCCACCACACAATGGAGAGGGCCGTCAACTGAATCAAATCACCGAGGATGGCCGTAAAACCAAATAAAAAAACGGCGGTGTGTAATTCCAGGTAAGAGCGGGTTTCCGGTTTCATGCGAGCTTGAATTGAACAGGCAAAGCAACAAAAAATAGCGTTGTTTTGTCTATATTTGCACCCGCTTCACCTAAATTCTTCATTCATCTAATCGTACAAACCATGTCACTTCAGGCAGGAGAACAAGCACCCACCTTTAAACTTTATTCTTCCGAAAAAGAAGAAGTCTCCCTGGATCAGTTCAAGGGACAAAACGTCGTACTGCTGTTTTTCCCCATGGCGTTTACGAGTGTCTGCACCGACGAGCTCTGCCACATCCGCGACAGCATCGCCGATTACAACAACCTCAACGCGAAGGTGGTCGGTATTTCCGTCGATTCCCCCTTTACCCTGGAAAAGTTCAAGGGCGAACAAGAACTTAACTTCCCCCTGCTTTCCGATTTCAACAAGGAGGCTTCCCGCGCTTATGACGCCATTTACGAGGATTTCGTTCTGGGCATGAAAGGCGTTTCCAAGCGTGCGGCCTTCGTAATTGACGGGGATGGCGTCGTGCGCCACGCGGAAGTGCTGGACAATGCAGGAAATCTACCCAATTTTGAGGCCGTTAAAGAAACCTTATCGAAATTAAATTAGTTAAGGTTTTGTGTATTTAGAGATAATCTATTGTTGGTAAAAATTCCGGAGTATGATCGAGGATAATGATCTACGGTATCTCCTTTGGTTAGGAAATGAAGAAACGGAGGAAGTCGTCATCGAGGAGGAGATTACCGATGAAGACATCGGAGAGCGCGCCCAACTCATCGTCTACAATGACGATCACAATACCTTCGAGTGGGTCATTCAGTGCTTCATGGAAGTACTCGATCATTCCGAAGAACAGGCGGAACAGCTGTCCATGATCATCCACTTTAAAGGGAAGGCGACGGTCAAAACCGCCACTAAGCGAGTGCTTAAACCCAAGAAAGACGCACTAGTCGATCGTGGGCTCTCCGCCGTTATCGAAGAAGGCTAATTCGTTAATTTTTACAGGCCCCTCCTCCCAGGTTACGTACCTTTTCGGTAGATTTTCCCTTCTACCCCCCATTATGATTCCACGAGCGGGACCGAGATCCCGAGTTAAAAACGCCACCGTCCCTTTTTGGGCTTCAATTTATTTGGAGCCCAATCTCTTACCTGGATGGGGGTGATCGGTGGATGGCCCGGATGCAAAGCTTACGTAATACCCCGGCTCATCTCAGCGAAATAAAAACGCCACATCCCAATCCCAAGAATCGTAGCAGCACCAACTACTCACTACCAGATCAACCCAGAATTTGCCGTTTCACTGCCCGTTGCAAAAAGCGCACCTTTTCCCGGAAGGGGAAACGGGCCAGATTGGTTTTGACCACGCCCTTGGTCAACAAGGTGCGCTTGGAGTAATCGATGCGAACGTCCACCAGTACGGGACGCCCTTTTTGGGCTTCGCGTTGAGCTTCGCGTACGCGGCTTTCCACCTCACCGTCCTGGTCGATGGGGAGAAAGTGGGCGCCGGTGGCGATGGCGACGCCTTCTAGGTTGATTTGTCCCAGCACGGTGCAGGTTTTGCGATTGAGGGGGATTTGCTGAAATTGGGAAATCTGCCCCAGCTCGCCGTCGTGAAAGACGTAAACGACCAGCCCGAGCCCGTACACCGTGGCGGTGATCAGTTCCATGCCGGTCATCATGAAGGCGCCGTCGCCCACGATGGCCACGACTGGATGCTCCGGGTGGGTCAGCTTGGTGGCCACGGCGGCGGGTACGCAGTAGCCCATGCAGTTGAAGTCGGTAGGTGAAATGAAATGGCGGGGCCGGAACACGTCAAACAGCTCGGCGGCCAGGAAAGTGTGTTTACCGTCGTCCACCACCATGTAGGCGTCTTCCGGCAGGTGAGCCTGCAAGGCGTCGAAAAAGTAGCCCGGCGATACTTTATCTTGCAAGGGTTTTTTCAGCCACTCTTGCCGGTAAGCGTGTTTATCTTTGGCGATTTGCGCGGCCAGTGCTTCGCGGCGATCCTTTCGCTCGGCGACCTGCATTTCTACGGCCTCCTGTAGCTCGGGCAAGATCGCGTTGGCGTCACCCTCGACCGCCAGGCGGCTAGGATAATTTTTATCAAAAACCTCCGGATTGATATCGATGTGGATCAAGTTTTCGGGTACGGTTAGGCCGTAGCTGCCGGTGGCGATTTCCGCAAAGCGTGCGCCCACGGCCAGGAGGCAATCGCAATTTTTGAAGGCATTTTGGGCGGCGGGCAGTCCCGTTGGCCCGAAACCAACCCCCGTGTGCAGCGGGTGGGAGGCGGGAAAGGCGCTTTTGCCCTGCAGCGTGGTGGATACCGGCGCCGCCAGTCGGTCTGCCAGGGCGGTCGTCCACGCTACGGCATCTACGGCGCCCCAACCAAGGTAGATGCCGGGATGCTCAGCTTCGGCCAGGAGCTTGGCCGCCTCGGCAATCTGCTCGGCGTTAAATTTCTTTTCCGTTGTGGTAGGTTTAAACCTGGGAAACTCCTCCACTTCCTCCCGAAAAAGCATGAGCTCCACCGGAATCTCCACGAATACCGGCCCCGGCTCCCCGGCATTCGCCACACGGTAAGCTTCGTAGATGGTGGGGATGATATCGGCATGTTGCTCGATCAAGAAAAACTGCTTGACCACCCCACCCACCAGCTGTTGTTGATCGATCTGGTGCAACTGGTAGTGGCGGCCGCTATCGCGCCGCGTGCCTCCGGAGATGACGAGCATGGGGATGCCGTCGAGGTAAGCCTCCCCAATGCCGCTCATGGCGTGGGTGGCGCCCGCCGCCGGCACGATGGTCAACGTTCCGGTTTGATCGGTCGTACGGGACACGGCATCGGCCATAAAAGCGCCGCCGCCCTCGTGGGTCACGAGGATGGGCGTAATCTGCTCCGAGTTGTTGAGCTCGTCGTATAACTCGGTGGTATGCGTTCCCGGAATGCCGAAGGTATGCCGGATGCCGAGCTGCTCCAGGGCGTAGACCGCCAATTGTGCACCAGTTTTTTTCATAGATATCTACTTATTGTAGTGACCGGTTTTGTTTGCTGCTACTCTCCACTAAGATAATGGCTCGCCACCAATCGACTTTGCCGCGACCCGCGCCGTAATCACGCACCCACTCAAAAAAGTACCCTCCAGCGCGCGCAGACCGTGCATGCCGCCCCCGCCGAAGCCGGCCGCCTCGCCGATGGCGTAGAGCCCTTCGATGGGTTGCTGCGGTTGGCCGTTTTGCGGGCGGGTAAGGACGCGGCTCTCGAGGTCGGTCTGTATGCCGCCCAGGCTTTTGCGGCTGACGATAAATTCGCGAATGGCGATCAGGGGATAGGCTTTGGGATCATCGATCTTTTGGAATTTGCAGGTGCGCAGCCGGTCGCCCAAATACTGGCGGGCGTGCGCGATGCGGCGCAGCTGCTCGTCGTTATGGAATTTTTTACCCCGGTCGATATTGCGGTCGTAATCGCGCACGCCCTCCCGTAAGCGTTGCAGGCCGACACGTGGTTTTTCTCCGTTCAGCGCGTTCATCTTTTCAACCAGCTCTTCCAGGGAGTAGGCCACGACAAAATCTTTGCATTCGTCCATCATTTCCTGTACGAGCGCCTTATTGCCGAACAACACGGTTTTCAGGAAGCGGAACCACTTTTTATCCCGGACGGCCGGATTGTGCTCCGAGCCCGAGATGGCGAATTCTTTTTCCGCAATGCGGCGGTTGAGGATTTGCCAGGAATATTGGTAGGGGGTCCGGCAGATTTGTTCCACCAGGTAGCGGGTGTCGTAAGCGGTGATGAGCGGCATGGGGCCAAATCGCTCCCCCCGGGCGTCCACCCAGAGGGCCGATTTGCAGGGCACCAGGCTCAGGCCGTGGTTGGGCATGCGGGGTTGGGGATGGTGCACGCCGGCGGCGTAATGCCACTGTTTGTCGAGGTTGACCAAGCTACCCTCGATGCGGGCGGTAGCGTCATGCAAGTCGCCCAGGGCGTATTCGTGACTGCCGTTGAGCATGTTGGAAGGGGCTTCGCCCCAGGGGCGGTGCCAGTGGTCGCGCAGTTTTTCCATATTGCCGTTGATGCCGCCGGTGGCAATGACGGTGACTTCCCCCCTTGCGGTAAAGGCCTCCCCCTGGGCTTCCAGGGCGCCGGAAACCCCGCTGACCGCGCCCTGGTCGACCAGAATATCCGTCACCCGGTGCCCGAAACGCAATTCCAGGCGATCGGCATGGGTATGGTGGTGCAATTTGTTGATCATTACCCGGGCCAGCTCGTATCCGGTGCCCCAGAGCAAGTGGAAGCGAGGTACGGAGTTGCCGGGACGAAAAAGGCCACGCTCGACCCAGTGAATGGCGGGGAAAAACCCGATGCCGTGCCGGCGAAGCCACCGGTAAGCGTGAGGGGTGGCGAGGTGAATGAATTGTTCGGCCCAGCGTTGCCCCCAGGTATCGGCCCCGGAAAATTCGGCGAACGACCACCAGTCTTTCATCGCCAGGTCGATGCTGTCGCGAATGCCCATGCGGCGCTGATGCTTGCTGTTGACAAAAAACATTCCGCCAAAGGCCCAGCGCGCCAGCCCGCCAAAGTTGGCCTCCGTGTCGCGATCCAGCAATACGACCCGTTTACCTTGGTCCAATAATTCCAGGGCGCAGATGATACCCGCAATGCCGCCGCCAACCACTACGGCATCGGCACGATAAGAGTGATTCTGCATGGAGCAATGGTTTTCCTAATTGAAATATCAATATAGGAAAAATCGGTAAAAGAAGAGGATGGAAAATTTTCTACATCGGCGCCCGAGGCGTTAGAACCTCAACTCCGCCCCAATGCGAAGGCCTGCCCCCTCGATGCCGAAGAAACTGGGTAAGTTGGGATTGCCCAGATAATTCAGGCGCCGGACGTAATCGAAACGCAGGACCTTAAAAATATTGGCGATGCCAACGCTGAATTCCATATAGGGCTCTTCTCGCAGTGAAAAGGTTTCGAGTTGACCGTCAACGGTAGTGGGGAATTGCACCAGGGAGCGATCCTGCTCCGGGTCGTTTGCGTCGGTAACATTGCCGTAAATGGTCTTAAAGCTAAAGATTGACCGCCATTTCAACTTGCGGATTAACGGGATCTTATTGAGCAGGTAGCCGTTAAACTGGTGGGTGATGTGAAAAGTAAGGTGCTCATCGGCTACGAACTCCATGAAGTTCATCACGTTAAAGGCTTCCGATTGGAAGGCGTAAGTTTGGTTGGCCTGCGGAACGTGTAGCAAAATATAAGGCAATTCTTCTCCCCAGATTTTTCCACCTTCCAGGGAAACGTCGCTGTAACCCAGGGCGCTCAGATAAAACCGCTTGGTAATGCCCAGTTGGAGGTTGTGGAATTGGTATTCCCCACCCACCAGATCTTCCAGCCCGTTGGTGTAGGTCAGGTCGAAAATCGGGTAGCGGTTGGGCAGGGGATACTTAAGGTGGGCGCCCTCAAAGTACTCGGCGTTGGGGGCGTATTGTAAATGCACGCCCGCCTCGGTGGTGCGAATGTCGTCGAGAAAACGCTGGGCGTCGCCTTCCGGATCGATAAAATTAAAATCGAAATCTCCCGCCGCCTCCCGCTTTTGGGTGTTGAAAAAGGCGTCGATGCGGAAATTATTGGGAAAAGCTTTGCTATATTCCAGTTCGTAGAGATCGTAGGCGATCATCTTATCGGCTATGCCGGTGCGAAAGGAGAGGAACAAGTTGTCTTCTTCCACGAAGCGGGTGAATTGCCCGGGAAAGCGATTGTCCCTTTCGATTTTAAAGCTGAGGTATTGATCGGGAAAATTGGAAAATTCCGGATCGAGTAGGTACCTGAAACTAGCCGAGTATTTAAGGCGCTGATCGCGAAAGCCGTAGGCCAGGTATCCTTTTAACTGAATATCTTCACTAAACCTGTGGTTGGTTTTACCCCCGAATTTGGTGCGCCAGCCTTCCACTTCGTTAAAGCTCAAAAAGGAAAAGACCGAACCGATATCTACGGCGCCGCTGGTGATGTAGCCCGTAGAAATCAGGCGGACCAACTTGATAGCGGTCTTGAAAAAGGGAACCGTTTTCAGGGTATCGATCATTTGGTAGATATTCTTTTCCTGCCGGGTGAGGGGCTCGGGCCGGGCGTCTTCCCAATAACTGGGCGGTTTTTGGTCTTCGTCGGGCGCGGAGATAATGTTGCCGGCTTGGTCAAAGATTGCCGGATCGCCGCTGGGTTCAAAACTATAATTGGAGTAGATGGTGGTCTTGCGACCGATAATACCAATAATCTTTTCCGTAATCTCGTACTCCGCCTGGATTTCTTCTTTGGATACTACCCACACGCCGTTGACCTTTTCGAACTCCTGTTCGACCAGGAGATTTTTGACGAAGTTGAGATTAGCCTGTTCCAACACGCTCAACTTCACGCCGATCACTTGGTAAGAAGAATCATTGGTAATAAACAGGTTGCCCTCGAATCCTAGATTGTACTTGTTATTCGGGATGAAGGCCAACCGGATGGCTTCCTGATTTTGAAACTGCAGCGTATCCACGATGTAGTACCGATAAAAAGTTGGCGCAATGCCCGCTACCGGACTGACGAATTGCCGGTCAAACAGCAAGATTTTATTGTCGTAGATATCAATATCCTGGTAGAGCCGGCGCGTGAGATTGTAAACCGATTCGTTGGTGGTGAAGTCATCGAGATTGGTGAGTTTCAGCGCCTTTCTGTATTCTTTTTCGGTGTCGGATTCTTTGCTGTAGTACACCCGCGATTTGCTTTCCTGCAGGAAAAAGGGCAGATAGGGGGTGCCGGTATCCGTCGTGTCCATGTAATCGAATACGAAGCGGATGTCGCGGAAGATGCGGGCGTCAACAAAACTTTCGGACAGGTTGCTGACGTCCAGTTGGATTTTTTCGTACTTGTCGTATTCGTAGTAGCCCTGGCTTTCCAGGCGATTTTGGTCTTTGCGATCGATTACCTTTTTGATCAGATCGACGGCGGGATTACCCTTGCGTTTGTATTTGCCTCTTTTTGCGGTTACGGTAATCTCGTCCAAGGATAAAGCCTCCGATCTCAGTGCGACCCGAACTTCCTGGCTTTCGCCGGGCTTGATGGCGATCGTTTGGGTTTGGTAGCCCAAAAAAGAAACGGTCAAAGAGTCGTATTCGCCTTCCGCTTCCAGTTCAAAACCCCCATCGTTATCCGTATTGGTGCCGATGCTCGTGCCGGTAAAGGCCACATTGGCAAAGCCCAAAGGATCGCCGCTTTCCGCCTCGATGACGACGCCCTCTACCCGGGTTACGGTAGTCTGGGCGTGGCTGGTAAGCAAAAAGCAACAGCTTAACAACAGGTAAGTGAGTAAGTGTAAAGGTGTAGCCTGAATAGTGATCATGTGGTACGGAACTCTTTTAAACGAACCTCTGGGTTTCAGGGCATTTAGTATATGGGTAATCCCAGGGTTTGTACGCTTTTACAAAGCTATTTTAGTACAAGTTACCGCGAGGCAAAGTTCTAACGGCTTACCGGATTTAACGATTAGTTGAAGGTATTTAAAGAAAAACATCTTTGTGACGACATTATTTTATCCCGGCTCGCCGCAGTAAAATACCGTTACATTTATTCGGCTGCAAATGAATAATCTATAGTTCAGATGAGGGGTGACTACGGCGACTAAGTATAGCGTGTTATACGTTTTAAAATGCCAAAATTATTTCTTTCGGTGCGAGCTTACGCTTATTTTTAATTCTGCGGTTAAATGGCCGCTCCAAATTAATTCATTACTCCACAAATTACCACGCATGTTCAACCTAGCTGTCATTCTCGAAGATAGCGCCCGCCGGCATCCTAAAAATAAGGCCTATATATTTGCCGATCAATCCTTCACGTACCGGCAGATTAACGCCGCTGCTAATCAGGTAGCCAACGGACTGACGCAAATGGGCATCCGCCCCGGAGATAAGGTGGCCCTGAGCTGCCTCAATCTCCCTTATTTTCCCATGCTGTACTTCGGCATCCTGAAAGCGGGGGGCGTCGTAGTGCCGCTGAGCGTGTTGCTCAAGCGCAAGGAGATTGCCTATCACTTACAGGACTCCGAGGCCAAAGCCTACTGCTGTTTTGAGGGCGCCCCCGAGCTCCCAATGGGAGCCGAAGGCCATGCCGGATTTGCGGAAGCACCCGATTGCCGGCATTTCATTACGATTACCGCCAAGCCCGATGCAGCGAGCCCTTTCGAAGGCAGCACCACCCTGGGGCAACTGATGGGCGGTCAATCGCCTTATTTCCATACGGCGGCTACCGCCGCGGAAGATACGGCCGTCATCGTTTACACCTCCGGCACTACCGGAAAACCGAAAGGCGCGGAACTAACCCATAATAATCTGTTTCTGAACGCCATGCTTTCGGCCGACCGCAATCTGTTGGATTTGCGCCCCGACGACCGGCAGCTCACCGTACTGCCCCTCTTTCACATCTTCGCCATGACGGTAATGATGAATGCGGGTATCTTCCGGGGCGCAACCAACGTCCTCTTGCCCCGCTTCGATGCTGAAGCCGTCCTCGGGCTGATGCAGCAGCACCGCGTTACCGTCTTCGCCGGGGTGCCCACCATGTACTGGGGGCTGCTCAACTACCAAAACGAAAAGTTCAACCTGGAAGAAATTGCCGCTAACTTGCGCATTTGCGTATCCGGCGGCTCCTCCTTGCCGGTTCAGGTGCTCAAAGATTTCGAAAAGAAATTCCACGTACCCATTTTGGAAGGCTACGGCATGTCGGAAGGCAGCCCAGTCGTCACCTTCAACCAAAGTTCGCGCGATCGCAAACCTGGCTCGGTGGGCACCCCCGTTTGGGGCGTGGAAGTGATGGTCGCCGACCAAAACGATCAACCTCTGCCGCCCGGTGAAAAAGGCCAGCTCCTTTACCGTGGCCATAACGTCATGAAAGGTTACTATAAAAAGCCCGACGCCAACGCCCAGACCCTGCGCGGCGGCTGGATGCATTCGGGCGACGTGGCCGTCATGGACGAAGACGGCTATTTCTACATCGTGGACCGCACCAAAGATATGATCATTCGCGGCGGCCTGAACGTCTACCCTCGCGAGGTGGAAGAAGCCATGATGCAACACCAAGCCGTCTCCATGGCCGCCGTTATCGGCATCCCGCACGAAGAACACGGGGAAGAAATCAAGGCTTACGTCGTCCTCAAAGACGGCGCCCAGACCGCCGCGGAAGAACTCATCGATTGGACCAAACAGCGTATTGCCGCCTACAAATACCCCCGGCAGGTGGAAATTGTCGAGGCGCTTCCGATGAGCGCCACGGGAAAAATTTTGAAAAAGGAACTGCGAAAGCAAGTTGTTTAGTAGTTGGCTCCATTTCCGGTTCCGACAGCCCCCTCGTGCTTCGGGCGCTAACCATTAATCACCAACCACTAAGCACTAAAAAAATTATCACAACCTATGGAATCCTCCATCCAACATATCCGCAATCGCGTGCTGACGGAGCGGTACCGGCCGAGCCCCAACTTTTACGAAAGCGACCGCATCTTACAGCACCTGCTCCGGCGCGAGCTTTCGACAGACGCTCAGGACTTCATCCGGGATCGCCTGGTGTGGACGGGCGCGCAGGCAGCCGGGCCAATGAACGAACTATCGCTGCTGGCCGATAAGAACGGGCCGGAGTTAGTCAAACGCAATTGGCTGGGAGAAAATATCGATCAGATTCGGTTTCACCCTGCCTACCGCGAGCTTACACGCATCGCGGTAGAATCGGGCATGTTTCACGTCAAGTGGGCGCCCGAGCTGCGCAGCCGCTTTCGCCCGGAACGGCATCGCCTCGGGTTTGGCCCCGGTTTCCTCTTTGCCATGAGCGAAAACGGCCTTTACTGCCCCCTGTGCATGACCGACGGCGCGGCCCGCCTGATTGATCGCTACGCCGATGCGGCGGAGCGGGAGCGGCTGCTGCCCCACATCTACACGCAGCGGGTCGAAGACCTGTACACCGGCGCCATGTTTCTCACGGAGAAGGCGGGAGGTTCCGACGTGGGGGCCGGCCAGGTGCGGGCCGAACATTTCCGGGACAATCGCTACCGCCTTTACGGCGAAAAATGGTTCTGCAGCAACGCCAACGGCGAGTTGATCTTCGCCCTGGCGCGCACGAATCCGAATGTTTCCGGAACCCGCGGTCTTTCCATCTTTCTCATTGAAAGGCAATTAGCCGACGGCAGCCCGAATCCCATGGACATCATCCGGTTGAAGGACAAGCTGGGCGTACGTTCCATGGCGAGCGCGGAAATCATGTTGACGGGCGCCGAAGGTAAGCTCGTCGGGGAAGAAGGACAAGGATTCAAGATCATGGCCGATATGATCAACCTCTCGCGCCTATACAACGCCCTGACCGCCGTAGCCGACACCCGCCGGGCGATGATCGAAGCTTACCAATTCCTGGCGGCGCGCGACACCTTCGCTAAACAGGCGCTTGACCACGCCCTTATTCGAGAAAAGCTGCTCGAGCTCGGCAGCCGCTACCTGGGCGATTTTTACCTCGTCTGGCGCGCCATCCGCGCCCTCGACCGGGCCGATAACGGCGATGAGCGCGAAACCGCCCTCCTCCGCCAGCTGACGCCCATGGTCAAAAAATGCACGGCCGAAAATGCCGTCTACTCGGTGCGGGAGTCGATGGAATTAATGGGAGGCATTGGCTATATCGAGGACGGCGTGCTGCCCAAAATCATGCGCGATTGCATGGTGCTCCCTATCTGGGAAGGCGCCGGAAACATCATGACCCTCGATATGCTGCGCGCCTCCGTCAAATCGGAGGGCTTGCGGGTATTGTTCGAGGAAATCCGACAACTGCTGGAAAAAGACCCGGCTACCCAACGAGCGCTCCTGCCCGAACTGCAGCGGTTATCCCAACTCCATCAAGACCTCGCCCAGGCGGAACCATCAGTCGTCGAAGCCACCGCCAAACCCTTCTTCGAACGCCTGACCCGACTCTACCAAACCGCCTTGCTGCTGGAATACCGCGATGCGGAAAGTGAAGGCTGGGTAGAAGTAGCATTGCCCTTTTGGTTGCGGGAGCTGCTTCCCGGCCCCGTAGGTCTGAGTTATCCCCCAGCAAAAGATGCGGTGGAAGCTTTAATCGGCTGGGAGTGCTGATATTCGCAGAGCCGGAATTTTTTTACTCCCAAGTTTTAATGGTGGAGTACCTAATATTAGGTATGGAAATGGGCCGGTTTTTTGCCCTGGCCTTCTCCGGTGACACCGGAAAAAAGCAGCCTCCTGAGATTAGGCCGGAGGGTCGTGCCGGCCTGCGGAAGCGTTGGAGGCAGGGGTTGTTTATCGCCAGGAGCCAACAGCTCATCGCCCGCAACGTCAGCATTCACAAATTTTGGGTTGGCAGACTATAACCAGCCGGCTCAACAATTCCGCAAATCATCTCACCGTCATTATTTCTTTCTACCCACAATTCACCATCCCTCAACCAATATTAGGTATTGTCCATTCGCTTACCACCCGCTACTTTTGCCCTCGCTATTTATTTAGACTTAATACAGATTGACGCTAGTGCTTCGGGCACTAGCGTCAATCAAACACCTTTCACCATGCAAAGCATTTTCAACAAACATTTGATTTGGGGGTTGCTGGCCGTACTTTGCCTGCCCCTGGTAAGCTGTGAGGAAGACGAAATGGCGGAGCCGGATCAGGGTTATGAAATCCCGGAGATCTACGATTTCGCCAACGTTGACTACACCGGTCAAACCCAACGCCTAAGCATGCTGGCGGAACTGGATAGCTATATGGGCACTAGCGCCGAGGGCGCCAATCTGAGTGCTGGCCGGCTCAAGGCCATGTTCGCCAATAATGCCGCCGAGGCCAATTGGGATAAAAGCTATCTCGAATCCAAGCAACTCAAAAACAAAACCTTCGAGCAGCAACAGGCCGTCTTCGAGCAATTGATGGAAGATTTTGCCGAAGCGAGCCAAAGCACCAAATCCGGTAGCGAAGGACAGTCGGGTATTGTGGTGAGCAACGACGGGAACAAGCAGTACCTGTTGGGCGCTAACGGGCTCGATTACCACCAGATTATCGAGAAAGGACTGATGGGCGCCACGCTCTATTATCAGGCCACGGCCGTATACATGGGCGAAGATCGCATGAACGTGGACAACGAAATGGTAGAGCCCGGCCAGGGCACCGAAATGGAGCATCACTGGGATGAAGCCTTCGGCTATTTGGGCGTACCCATCGACTTTCCCAATAATACCAGCGGATTGCTCTACTGGGGGGATTACTCCAACAAGCGCAACGGTATCCTGGGCAGTAACGAAAAAATCATGGATGCCATGCTCAAGGGGCGCGCCGCCATCTCCAACAATGATCTCGAAACCCGCGATGAAGCCATCGCCGAAGCCCGCGCCATTTGGGAAGACATCTCCGTGGGTTCCGCCCTGTACTACCTGAACAGTTCCATCGACAACTTTGACGACACGGCCATTTTCGCGCACGGCTTGTCCGAAGGCATTGGCTTTGTCTATAGCTTACAGTTCAACCCCGCCAAGCGGGTAACTAACGCCCAGGTGGCCGAATTGCTGGAACTGATGGGCGGTGCGAGCAATTTTGCTGATATGAACCTCTACCAGGTCACCCTGGAAGATTTGCAGACGGCAAAGGACCTGCTGGCCGGGTACTACGGGATGGAAGATGTAAAGGATGAGTTTTAATAGTGATCTTGGTGGTTCCATTACAAAACTCAAGAAAATCAAAGGATGAATAAGCTCAAACTATTCCCGGTCGCCTGGTTATTGATCCTCGGCGTTGCGGCTTGCGAAGATAGCGAAGGAGGGGGCGGCAATGCCACCGATCCCTGCGTGGGTACGGAGAACCAGCCGCAGCTTTTCGAAAATGTAGCCGATCATTTAATTATCCCGGGCTACGAAACGCTCCAGGAAGATGTTGATTTGTTGCAAACCCGGACACAGACTTTCATCGATAATCCGGATATGCAAAAGCTGGAGGAACTTCGCCGTCAATGGCGACTGGCCTACCTGAGCTTTCAGGAAGTGGCTCAGTACAACTTCGGTCCGGCAGAAGAAGTCTTCTTGCGCAGTAGCCTCAACAATTTTCCCGCCAATGAGCAGGAAATTGAAACGAAAGTGCAGGAAGGACAATTCAGCTTCGATGATCCCAGTGCTTTCGATAAAGGCTTTCCCGCCATAGATTTCCTCCTCTACAAAGGACAGGATGACCAGGCGGTTGTAGATCGCTTTGTCAGCGGCGATAAGGCGGGCAACTACCGCCAGTATCTGATGGGCGTGGTGGAGGATATCCAATCGCGGGTCGATCAGACCCTAAGCGCCTGGAAGAACGGCTACCGCGAAGCATTTATTCAAAATACCGGCAGTGCCGCCGGTACTTCTCTCAGCCTGTTGATCAATAATCTCAACGAAAATTACGAAATCGTCAAGCGCGATAAAGTAGGCATCCCTTCGGGTATCGTCACCCTCGGATTTACCAATCCCGACAAAGTGGAAGCTTTCCATAGCGGCCTTTCCAAGGAGCTGATCCTTGCCGCCGTTCGTGCTTCCGACCGCCTGTTTCGTGGGGAAAGCCGGCAGGGGATCGATGGCTTCGGACTGGATGAGCTGCTGCAGCAAGCCAATGCGCAAAAAGACGGGGAGCCGCTCAGCCGGCTCATTAAAGACCAGTACCAACAAGCTATAACGGCTACCGAGGCCCTTCCGGCGCCCCTGTCCGCCGCCGTGGATGACAATCCGGAAGTGGTGGAAACGGCCTACAAGGAATTGGTGCGCCAAGTGGTGCAGATTAAGACGGATATGCCCTCGGTGCTCTGCGTAGCGATTACTTATGTGGATAATCCGAGTGATTCGGATTGAGTTATAGCCTGCCAATTCAGCATTCACAAATTCTGGGTTGGCAGACTATAATGGTAGTTGGATGGAGCAGGAACTATTGCTCTGGGTGATGAATAATGAGGCTTCTTCCCTGCGGGATTCGCTATCACCATAAGGATCGGGGGCTGCGGCTAAATAGGAACCCATTACGGGTTGAATCATTGGCCTCCAAATCGCAATTTTTGGCTCAAAGATCAAACCCGCAATGGGTTCTATGAAAAAGTTCCTTCATGAATACTTTACCCGTCCGGCGCCAATTGCGCCGCTGGTCACCTTCCGGATTTTGTTCGGCGGGTTGATGTTTTTTGGGGCGGTTCGGTTCATGTTAAACGGTTGGGTGGAGAAGCTGTACGGAGAGCCGCAATTCTTTTTTAAGTATTACGGTTTTGAATGGGTAGGCGTTTTGAGCACTACCGGCATGTATTTGGTTTACGGGGCGATTGCGCTCGGCGCCTTGATGATCATGTTGGGATGGCGCTACCGGTTTGGCGCCGCTTTGTTTTTTCTCAGCTTCACCTACGCAGAGCTGACGGATCTGACGAATTACCTCAACCACTACTACCTGGTTTGCCTTCTCGGCTTGATGCTGATATTCCTGCCGGCCCACCGGCGCTTTTCGCTGGACTGCCGGCGGCGACCGGAATTGCGGGCAACCCACATTCCGGTAGGAGCGATCAATGTGTTGATCTTGCAATTGACGATCGTCTATTTTTTTGCCGGCTTCGCCAAATTGAACCCCGACTGGCTTTTTCGCGCCATGCCACTGGCCGTCTGGTTACCCGCCAAGGCGGATACGCCCCTCATCGGACCGCTCTTTCACCTACCATGGGCACCCTACGCATTTAGCTGGGCCGGAGCGCTTTACGACCTCACCATCGCCTTTTTTTTAATGTGGCGCTTCACCCGACCCTTGGCTTATATTGGAGTGATTGTCTTCCATTTGATGACCGATCTCCTCTTCAATATTGGGTTGTTCCCCTACATTATGATCTTCAACAC
>CAYWHT010000033.1:0-6346 GCA_964458135.1 uncultured Saprospiraceae bacterium
GCCCCGGGTAGAGGAGAAGTAAAGCACCTGATCGGCAAAGGAGATGGGGGCAAATTCATCGGATTCGGAGTTTACGCCGACCCCCAATAGTTGCACTTCCAGGTCTTCGGTGGATTGTTCCGGCATTTGCGCGGCCAACTCGCAACCTTGGATTTCGGTTTCGATGATGTTTTCCAATACATCTTTGCCACTCCCCGAATAACTCTGCCGGAAGGAACGAAAGGCGGAAATGGCTTGCTGATATTGGCCGTCCTGTTTGAGACTCCGGGCGTATTTAAGGCCCACGAGCGGATAATCGTCGTTTAGGTCTTTGACATTTTCGAAGGCTTCGGCTGCTTTATTGTAGTCGCGCAGCATGTAATAGCTTTCACCGGCCTTATAGATAAGCTCTTCTTTTTTTTGTTTCTTTTTCCAGGCGCTTTCAAAGTGGTAGGCCGCCTCGGAATAGTTGCGGTTTTCATAAGCTTCTTCGGCGCGCTTGCGGTGTTTGCGCCAGCTCAAATCCTCCTGTGCGTACAGCGAGGAGAGCAAGCACAAGGCGATTGACATAAAAAGGAGTCTTCTGACCATGAACTGATATCGTTTAATTTAAGGCATTGATTATTGGAATGAGCCACCCCGGAAAACGGAGAGGCCTTTTTTAGGATGCAGCAAGGAGGTTTTCAGCGCCCGCCGTCTTGTTTCATCAGCAAGCTTTCGATCACCGGGGCGTAATGCAAATGTTCCAGTTTTTGCACTTTGCGGGCAATTTCGTCCGGATCATCCTTTTCGGGATCAATTCGGCAGCGCTTCTGGAAGATGATATCCCCTTCATCGTAGTGCTCATTTACGTAGTGGATCGTAATTCCGGTTTCCGTTTCTCCGGCTGCCTTGACGGCCCGGTGCACCCGGCTTCCGTACATGCCTTTACCCCCGTGGCGTGGGAGTAATGCCGGGTGAATATTGACCATGCGACGATGGTAAGCCTTTACCAGATATTCGGGCGCCAGCCACATGAAGCCCGCCAACACGATAAATTGAATGTTCTTTTCGCGCAATAATTCAAGCAGGTTCTGCGAATGGTAAAAATACGCCCGGTCGATCACCAGGGTTTCCACTTGCCGGTTGTTCGCCATTTTCAAAACGGGGGCGTCGGAGCGGTTGGAAACGACCAGCGCCACCCGGATGCGGTCGTGCGTTGTGAAATAGTCGATAATTTTTTCCGCATTGCTTCCTCTGCCCGAAGCGAAGATGGCCATATTGATCACAGGCAGTGTTTAGCTTTACATTATTCAAAAATTATGCATAAAGATGCAAATTTAAGAACGCTAACGTATTTGACGGTATTTAGAGGCATTGGGCGGATCCACCCGGCTCATCACCGAAGCGATCTCCCGGCGTTCGGTCGTGCTGCCCACTTTAAAAATTTCGATAATTTCGGAGGATTTGGCGTTGGCGAACATTTGCAGGATAACCGCATTGGGATACCTCTGATTGACTTTTCCCAGGGCGGGCAGCGCTTCGGCAATGACGGCCCGCCCGGCGGCGGCGTCTTCGGCCATGCGGTCCAGACCGTGGCGGTGGTATTCGTAAAAGGCCTGACGCATGGGGCGCACCCGCGGAGAGAGCAGGTTTTCGATGATCCAGAAACGATTCCGGTCGCTGCGGGAAGACTCCCAGCCCGGATCTCCCACCGGCGAGGGAATGGGTACGTTATTGAGGATGTCTTGGGCCGTTTGGAAATAAGGCTCCCCACCGTAGAGGGAGAAAGAGTCATAATCCAGCCCCAGCATAATGTAGGCGTAGAACGATAGCACCGAGGACAGGTTGTCGTTGTAGGTGTTTTGGCTAAAGATCAGCGGTTGAAATTGCTCGTAGTTGATGACGATGCCCTTATCGATGTGGTTGAGCAAGGGAGTTTGGTAATCACTACCGTAAACCGGGCGCGAGGAGGAGATCGCCAAATCCGCTCTGAAGCTGGTCTCGGAAAGTTCTTCCTGTATGGTCAGAACGATATTGCAGTTGATTCTTTCTTCGGTTTCGAATACATCATCGGTCCATTTGGTGTTATTCATGAACTCGTTGATGGTTTGCTCCAGGGACTCGTATACCTGCGGGGGTACGAGTTGTTGTTTTTGAGCATTGAGCCGAACGGCGCAATTGAGCTCTTGCCCGCTCAGCAATCCGGTGTAAACCAACATAAGGGCAATCCATAGATACCTCATAACTCCAAATTATTTATGGCGTGCTTTTATTTTTCATCAATAGGGCGGTTGCTTCATTCAAGATATCTTCGGCTACGGCCGATTTGGCTTTGAGGTCGAACACCTGCGGATCGCGATTCGGGTAAAAGATGCTGATCTTGTTGGTGTCGTGCCCGAAGGCGGCTCCCGGATCCTGCAGGGAATTGAGCACGATGAAGTCGAAATTTTTCTTCGTCAGTTTTTCTTTTGCGTTGTCGGCGGCGCGATCCGTTTCTAAGGCAAATCCAATCAGCAGTTGATGTTCCTGTTTGTGCTTACCCAATTCCAGGGCGATATCGGGGTTTTTGACCAGCCGCAGCTCCAGCGTGTCTTCATTTTTCTTTATTTTCTGATCGGCCATTTGGTTTGGCCGGTAATCGGCGACGGCGGCCGCCAGGATGGCCAGATCGGCGGTTGGCCAGTATTGTTTGGCGGCTTCCAGCATTTCCCGGGCCGTTTGCACCCTTAGGGTATTCAGCCCGGCGGCTTGGGCGTCGAGATGGCTCGGCCCCAGAATCAAGGTGACCTCGGCCCCTCTGCGGGCGGCCGCTTTGGCCAGGGCGACGCCCATGCGCCCGGAAGAGTAGTTGCCGATATAACGCACGGGATCCAGCGGTTCTTGCGTTGGGCCGGCGGTTATCAGGACTTTTTTCCCGTTTAAGGGCTGGTCGGTTGCGAAGTGGTTGGCGAGCAGGTCGACGATTTGCTCGGGTTCCGCCATGCGGCCGGCGCCGTGCAGCCCGCTGGCCAACTCACCGCTTTCCACCGGTATTAACTGGTTGCCGAAAGCTTCCAGTTTCCTAACGTTTTCCCGGGTGGCCGGGTGCCGCCACATGTCAACATCCATGGCGGGGGCAACATATACGGGGCAGCGGGCGGAAAGGTAGGTGGCTACGATGATGTTGTCGCAGAGGGCGTTCGCCATTTTTGATAAGGTCGTGGCCGTGGCGGGAGCCACGACCATGGCGTCGGCCCATAGCCCCATTGCTACGTGGTTGTTCCAGCCTGCTTCGGAGCTGACGTCGCGGTATACGGGCCGGCGGGAGAGCGTTGACAAGGTGAGGGGGGTAATAAAATCGGCGGCGTGGGGAGTCATCAGCACCTGTACTTCCGCTCCGGCCCTGACTAAGAGGCGCGTCAGGGAAGCCGACTTGTAGGCGGCGATGCTTCCGCTAATGCCCAGAATGATTTTTTTACCGTTTAAGATATCCATTGTGGCGGATAGGAGGCCGCCGTTCTTCCGGCGGTCCGTTGGGAGATCTTACTGACGCTTATTGCGTTTTTCGTTATACCGGTGATACAGCTCTCCGTCCAGAAATTCCCGGGCGGCGATCAGTGCCGGGTTGGGCAGCCGCTCGTAAAATTTGGAGATCTCGATTTGCTCCTTGTTCTCGTTGACTTCTTCGATGGCTTCGGAAGAAGTGGCGAATTCTTCCAGCTTCTGGTGTAGCTCGTGCTTAAGTTCTACGGAAAGTTGCTTGGCCCGCTTGGTGATGATGGCCAGCCCTTCGTAGATGTTGCCCGTCACCGAGGCCATTTCGGTGATGTTGCGGGCGGAAACGCTGGGATCCAGGTTTTGAACTTTGTTTTTGATATCAGACATCTTTCAGTTGTTTTATTTTTTCCTCGGCATCATTGGTGAGGTTCTGCAATTCATTGGCGTACTGGCTTTCCTCAAAGCGGGACAAAAACTCTTTTGCCAGTTCGACGGCTTGCTGATAGCGCTCCACTTGTTTATCGAGCACACTATTCTTCGCAAACAGATAATGGGAGCGAATGATCATGTAACGGATTTCTTCCGCCCGCACTGTTTCGGGAAAGTCTTTGAGCACATTTTCAAAAGCATGAATCGCAGATTCAAAACGACGCAGATCGTAATAAAGTTTCGCCTGGGAAAAGGCTTTGCGCTCCAACTTGGCGCGCATTTCGTCGATGAGCCGGTTGCATTCGCTCACCCGCTCGCTATCCGGGTAGGTATTGACAAACAGCTGCAGTTTATTAATCGCCTGGTTGGTGTATTTCTGATCGAGGCGAAAGGATGGAGACAGCTGGTAGTTGGAGTAGGCGTCCATGAAGTCTGCCTCTTGCCGGTATTCGCTGGTGCTGTAGGTTTGCGTGAAGTTGTTGAAGTAATAGCTCGCCAGAATATAGTCTTCCAGGTGGTAATAGGTATAGGCGTAGCGAAAGTAAATTTCTTCGGATTCCTGCCGCCCGCGGTAGGCGCTGATGGCTAATTCCAGCAGGGTCTGGGCCTTCTGGTAGTCCTTGTTTTCGTAGTACTCCATAGCTTTTTCGTAGATCAACTCTTCATCCCCGCTGATGCGGATCTTTTCGAATTCGCTCCTGCAGGAGACCACCAAAATCAACAATAGAAGGGCTGCCAGACGCCCTAAGTTCAATTTTTTTCTCATAAGGATGCAAAATTACGCTTTTTTCAAAATTTGATCAATCTTGCAGGGAAGTATTTAGCGCCGGCGTACCGGGTACCAGTTCAAAGTGCCCCGCCAAGGATAAAAGGTTGGTTGCTGTCTCCCTCCTTTTCGGCGAATGGTCCCTATATTTACCCCGATGAAACGCCTGCATAAATTCCGGATTTATTACAACGAGACCATTCATCCTGAACTCAGGCGGATGGAGCGATTGCGGAAACGGCTCATCCGTTTGATCGCCTTTTCTTTTATCCTTCTCCTGGGCATTTTCATTGTGCAGATTTACCTAAGCGTGTTCGTACTCAGCTTGCTTATCATGCTTCTGATAGCGGCCTATATCGGTTATCTGGTCTACCGCATTCGCAAATTCACCCTGACGTTCAAGCCCCACGTCGTCAGTCTGGTGCTGGATTTCATCGACGATGCCGCCAACCGGGGGGAGCTCACCTACAAAGAAAAAGCGTTCCTTCCCAAAGAGACCTTCTTAAAGAGCCAGATTTTCGCTACCGCGGCGCCCCTGTACGAGGGTGAGGATTTTATCGCGGGTCGGGTCGGTCAGATGGATTTCACCCTGAGTGAGTTGCACGTGCGGGAAATGCCGCGCACGGGAACCCGGCTCAATACGGTTTTTAAGGGGGTGTTCAGCCATGCCGTTTTTCCGGAATACGCCTTCGGCCGGATAATTGTCTGGCCCCGTTCCCAGCGCAAATACCTCACCCGCGCCATCCGGGAATTTACTTTCCAGGACGGGCAGAATGCAGATGAGGAAGTCGAGCACGAAGCATTCAAGAACTATTTCATCACCTACGCCACCGAAGAGACCAAAGTACACGGACTGCTTTCTCCCCCCATGCAGGCGGCCCTGGCGGAAGCCTATCAACTCACCGGAAAACCGCTGTACGTTTCCTTCAATAACCGGGATATCTATCTGGGCATTTGGGAAGACAAAGACATGCTCGAGCCCAAAATTTTTCGTTCCAATTTGAGTTTTGAATTGGTGAGGGAATTTTTTGAGGATGTGCAATTGCTGTTGCGTATTCTCGAGATTTTTGACGAGACGCATTAGGTGGGGGGTAGAGATCAATTTAGAGCTTATTGGGATGTGTTAAAGCGGGGTGAAAATCACTAACAAAAGCCGCTTCGGCCACATCTTTTGGGTCTTTATTGCGTTTGCAAGATTGACATGAAGCATTTTTATTTTAACGAATTTGTACGATATGAAACGTCTGACTTTAGTACTCCTTTTGCTGGGCATTACGCTTTCGTTGAGCTGGGCCCAACAGGCCGACCTGGCGGATCTGGCGCCCAAAAAGGAGGAAAATGCGCTGCTGTGGCGCATTACCGGCAACGGATTGGATTCGACTTCCTACCTCTTCGGAACCATCCACATGATTGGCAAAGAAGATTTTATTCTTACCGATAAGGCCCGTTCTTCCTTCACGACGGCCAACCGCATCGCTTTTGAAATCGACTTGGAGGATATGAACGACATGTCCAAGATGATGCCTTTAATGATGAAGGCTTTTATGAACGGCGACACGACCCTGCAGGATTTGTTAACCGAGGAGGAGTACGGCGTCGTCAAAAACCATTTCGAATCGATGGGCTTGCCCATGATGTTTCTCGAACGGGTTAAGCCCATGTTTTTGTCGGCCATGTCTTCGGAGGATGCGCTTTCCATGCAGACCGATCCGG
>CAYWHT010000033.1:6356-9010 GCA_964458135.1 uncultured Saprospiraceae bacterium
GAGATGGAGTTTATGAAAATGGCCCAGGAGCAAGATAAGGATATTGCCGGTTTGGAGACGGCCGAATACCAAATGAGCATGTTCGACAGCATTCCCTACGGCGTACAGGCCCAAATGCTGGTTGAATCCATCTCCGCGGGCCAATCCGAGGGCGAAGATCAGTTCCAAAAGCTGGTCGAGCTCTACAAACAAGAAGACATCTACGGCCTGCAGGAAATGATGCAAACCGAAGAAGCTGGAATCGCCCAGTACGAAGACCTCCTGCTCAATAACCGCAATCGCAACTGGATCCCGAAAATGAAATCCATGATGGCCGAAGGCCCCACCTTTTTCGCCGTAGGCGCGGGCCACCTTCCCGGTGAACATGGCGTCATCGCCCTGCTAAGAGCCGAAGGATACACCGTCAAACCCGTACAATAAGCACCATGCACCGCCTCATAGCGGTAAGGCTGCGCTCCTCTTTCCCGCAAAAAGAAGGGAGCGCAGCCAGATTTATCCCCGCCCGGTGACCATTATCATTGGAATAAATCCCCACACCCCTCACCTTGCGGCAGATTTCCAACTAAACACTCAACGCATGAACTATAAACAGTTAAGCGCCTGGATCTTTGCCGTTTTGATGATCCTGGTCGTACTGATGATCCTCTTTCCCACTTCCATCATGCTGATCATCGGCACGGTAGGTCTGCCCATCCTGATTGCCGTACAGGTTTTTGTCATTTTAAAGGCCCGCGAGCAAAGCCATAAGCATTTTGGGGATGGAGATTGGTACGATAAGCCTTGAAGGGGGAAATTTATTTGGAACGGACGCTTTGAAGTCGTTATCACGCGTATATGGCCAGGCGCTTCGATTGAAATGGGAACCTTGATTTTCCCGTGCTCCCTTCCACTTCTTCTTGCTCTTTCCAAGTTTTCGGTTGATCTACGGACCGGCAAGCCCCAAAAGAGGCGCTCCAAACAATAGCTTGACAAAAATCAGAATCCCTGCCTGACAAATATCATTTCGTTCGGAAATAATGGGGCCTATTTTTCCCGAAAAAGAAAGGTATGAAAACGACGAGCCCTGCTCATACAGCCAACCCAGGTCCTATTACACCGATGATGATCAACCAGATGATGGTAGCCCTCGAGCTCGGTCCGAGTGATGAGCGCGTGTTGGATTATCTCGATTTTTTCACTACCGAAATACCTACGGGCTCGGCCTATTTCCTGCACGTATTGCCGGAACTCGACCTCTTTCACACCCAGCAGGAGGCGGGCGCCATCGGCGTCTACCAGTTTAACGAAGTAGTCGTCAACCGCATGCAGGAGAAGATTCGCGAACGGCTGACCAAACACAATGCCGTGCACGTGCAGTTCGATCTGCGGCGCGGCGATCCCCTGGAAGAGTTGCTCAAAGACAGCAAGGAGTTGCAACCACAGCTCATCGTAGTGGGGCAGCGCAGCGGCACTTCCCACCACGGCATTATGGCCCGCAACCTCGCGCGAAAAGTCGCCGCCAGCGCCCTGGTTGTGCCTGACCAGAGCAAAGTGGAAATGAAACACATCCTGGTGCCCATCGATTTTTCCAAGCACGCGGTACAAGCTTTGCGTACGGCGATTGCCATCCGCAAACAATTCGGGCAGGAGGTGCAAATTACCGCCCTCCACGTTTATGAGATGCCCGATTTCAACGTTTACCGCATCCAGAAGTCGCGGGAAGAGATGAGCCAGATGTTGAAGGAAGACCGGCAGATGGCCTTTCGCACGTTTCTCGATAATTATGCCGCCGAGGAAGAGGGCCAGATCCAAACGGCGGTGGTCGAACGCGATATGCCCGGTATTGCGCCCTACATCCTCGATTATGCGCATGAACACGACGCCAGCCTGATCGTCATGGGCGCCAAGGGGCACTCCCAGGTGGATCGCCTGCTGATGGGTAGCGTAACCGAAAAAATGCTCAACCAAAATGAGGACATTCCCACCTGGATTGTCAAAATCCCGGAGGAATAAATTGATATAAATCAAGAAGCCAACTGACGAATCTCAGCGCTAGATTGTGACCGCTCCAATAATTTTGGAACACAGAAAAGGGAAAGATTATGAGGATTACCGATCAAAAAAAGCTGGTGGATATTCAGCGGGAATTCAAGGAGAAATTTCCCTACCTGAAGATCGAGTTTTACTCGGGCCGGCATAAGCCCGGGGAAGGATCACCCGTAGGCGAAAAGCTGAATAACCAGCAGACGATCGGCACAGTGCGGCAGATACACGAAGAAGGGGACTTGCAAATACAGGACGATATGAGCGTACGGGAGCTGGAACAGCAGTTCTATTCCAAATACGGGCTCAACGCACAGGTCTTTCGCAAATCGGGAAACCTGTGGATGCAAACTACCTCAACGGATGACTGGACGCTGAGCCAGCAAAACCGCAAGGGGGGCTCCTCCGAGGAACACTACGGAGAAAAGTATTCATGATAAAGTATATTGGCTTTTGCGACTAGGACGAGGGTGGCCATTCTTTTTAATGGCCGCCCTTTTTAGCCCCTCGCGACTTTGAACGACCGGAAAACTATGAAAAACCTACTCGTCCCAACGGATTTTTCCTCCTGCGCCGAACACGCGCTACAGGTTGCCGTTCAGCTCGCCGAAACCTTTCACGCTAATCTGCAC
>CAYWHT010000033.1:9020-14944 GCA_964458135.1 uncultured Saprospiraceae bacterium
AATCTGCACCTTTTAACTTGTCTGGACTTACCCGAAGATTGGGATAACTTAACCGAAGCGGAACGCAGCACCTTCCCCGAAGCCCTGCAACGTTCTCAAAACGCCCACGATATCCTCGAGGCGATCGAAAAAAGATACCCCGACCTGACCCTCATTTCCCATATCACCGGTGAAGACCTTCCCGAGCGTGTGGCGGCTTTCGTCGCCGATCGCGGCATCGATCTAATCGTAATGGGCTCCCACGGCACACAGGGCAAAAGCGAATTTTTTATCGGTTCCAATACCCAGCGCGTCGTTCGAACGGTGCACTGCCCGGTCATGGTGGTCAAACACCCTATCGAAGATCTGCGCCTGGAAAAGGTCGTTTTTGCCTCCAGCTTCAACGAAAACGAAAAACCCGCCTTTCTGCGGTTTAAAGATATCATTAAACACTTTATTCCCGAGGTTCACCTCGTCGCCATCCATACTTCCTCCCTCTTTGATCCGCCGTACATACTGAGCAAGGAAGCCATGGAAGACTTCAAGGCCCTGTGTCATCCGTTGAGATGTGAAACCCACGTGATCCGGGACATTTCCATCGAGCAGGGCATCCGTTCTTTTTCCGGGGAGCTCGGCGCCCAGCTCATCGGCATTTCCAATCACCACCGGCGGCCCTTGCGCCGCATGCTGGTGGGCAGTAAAGTCGAGGCCCTCGTCAACCACTCCGAATTGCCGGTACTCAGCATTGATTATGCGGAAGCCCCGGAAGGATCCGAAAATGCTGATTCTTAATTGAAAAGCCGTTTGCTATGAAAAAGATATTGTTTCCAACCGATTTCTCCGATACCGCCGAAAACGCCTTTCAGTATGCCCTGGATCTAGCCCGGCGGCTCCATGCACGCCTTACCCCCATGTCGGTCTACCACATACCGCTATCCGATGCCGGAAGGGTGCCGCCGGAATACATCGAACGCATGTTGGAAGAAAAAAAACAACAAACCCTTAACCAGTTAGAGGCGCTGCGCGAAGAAGCCGAGTACTTGGTGGACGCGCCCCGGGTAGACTACGGTCTGTTCATCGCCCAGGAAATCGTTGACGCCGCCGAGGAAAACGAATACGATTTAATCGTCATGGGCACCAAAGGGCGCCACGATTCCGTGGAAAAGTTGCTCGGCAGCGTCACCACCCACGTCATGATGAACGCCTACTGCCCCGTTATCGCCGTACCCGAAAAAGCCGAATACACCGGCATAGAACACATTGCCTACGCCACTGACTTCACTCCCAAGGATGGTCCCGCCGTAGACCAACTCGTACAGTTCGCCGATGAACTCGAAGCCAAAATCCACTTCGTCCACGTCGATACCAAGGCGACCGTAGGAGCCTTGGGCGAATCCATCCGCCTCGAGGAACATCCTTTCCCCTTCACGGATTTCTACGTCGTCAACGATCCCTCCATCATGGAAGGCCTCGATCATTTCGTCAAAGAAAAAGAAGTGGATTTGGTGGCCCTGTTCCTTCCGCGGCGCCGGCTGTGGGAACGGCTCTTCCACTCGAGCTTCTCCAAACGGATGACTTTCCATACGGAGGTGCCGGTAATGGCTTTTCAGGAATGAATTGGTGTTGGGAATATGCTGCGCATAAAAAGGGGCGGCCAGGGGAATGCTGAATGTTGCCCGTTCTACTGCATTGGCCGGATAAACCCGTCCTCGTTACTCGGCCGGGTAAACATCATGAAGGCGCCTTGAAAAGTCAATTCATCGGATGACAATGCGAATTGGGTGCTGAAAAGCGGCTGCCGTTATCCTATCTTTCCCACGAAGCAGGCCACTAAATCTTAAATCGCCGCTGCACATACTCCACAATATCATCACTCCTATCGATGGTGGTATTGGTCGTTCCGGTGCGCACTACGAAGAAATCTTTATCCTGCCCGTATTCGCCCTCGGCTTTAAGGAAAACGGGGCTGTTGGAGGAGTCGACATCGATGCGGATGATCAGTTTTTGGTTGATTTCCTCCACGTCGAAGGAGATAAGGGTGGCGAAAAATTGCCCCAAGCGCTCTTTGACCTCTCCCAGCACGTCGACCTGGAATTGATCCATACTGGTTTTGGTGAAGTCGAGGCCCAGGATCTCGCCGGCACCGTCTACGCCCACAAAGATGGCCCCGCCTTGCAGATTCATGAAGGCGGCAATGGTATGCACGATGGGCTCGGGCAGCTCCACTTGGGGGATGCCGCGAAAAGCAACCATCTCACTCTCCCCCCTTCCAATGAGTTCCTTACTGGACAGGAGGGTATCTTCGTGCGAATAACCAATCACCTTGCGGAGCAGTGCGGTGGTAATCTTCAGGCGGAGCACGGGCGGCAGGGCCTTGTCCCCCAGCAAGACCTCCCGGTCGATTTCCACCAGGCGGGCATCGTCCAGGCAATGAATTGTTCCGAGGCGAAATAAGTCACTATACACCGCCATCTCCCCGAACAATTCGCCCCGGCGAAATTCGCGGTACTTATTACTTTTCAATCGCAAAGACAGCGTTCCTGCCAACACGACGTACAAACTCCTACCCTTGTGGCTGACGGTGAATACCTGCTCACCTTCCTTAAAATGCACCACCCGGCAATGGCGCGCCAGGGCAATTTTCTCCTGCAGCTCCAGCGAATCCAGCTCTTTACAACGGTTAAACCCTTTCAGGATAGCGGATAGTTCGTCCATCAGTCGCTATTTTTTGCTCGTTTTCCCTTACTTTCCTCCCAGCACATCCTTCTACCGTTTATTTTCTACTCCATCACCATCTTTCCATCCTTCACCCAAACCTCTTCCCCCACCGTCACCGTCGCTTTGGGAAAGAAATTCCAACGCACAAAGCCGCCGCCGACATTGCCGCCGAGCTCGGTATTATCACCCAATGACAGCCGGACGACCCCAGCCCCGTAGCCGTAATACGGAATCCAGGATTTTCCTTCGGCGGATTCCCGGATGGCAAGCAAGGGATTAAAGCCCAATGCGAATTCGCGGAAGGCGCGGGCGGCCGTTCCGGCTTCTTGCATGACGGCCATCACGGCCTGGCTGTTGGTGGTGGATTGGAAATTACTAACCCGGCCGTCATCGATGGTCATTCGCAGGCCTTCCACCATTTGCCCGTTCCATTCGGCATCGGGGAAAACGATGGTTCCCTGTACGCTTTCCTCGATAGGCGCCACACGCACCGCGCCAGCCGGCAGTTCTACTTCCCGGTCAATCAGGTTGCGGGCCAAGTCGGCCCGGGCCGCAGAGGCGTTGCCATCCTGCCGGGTGACGGGGCGATCCCCGATGCGGAAGGAAATATCGGTGCCCGCGGGCGTGGTCACCCGGATCGTCTGATCGCGCATGGCGCTTTCAAACGCGCGTTGCGCCGCCGCCAGCGAATCGTAATCGGTTTCCAGCAAAGCCTGTTGGTAGCAAGCATCCACGTAATCTTCGGTAGGAATGGGTTGTTGCTGCATGTTGTAGGCGCCGCTCCAGTGAAAATGGATGGTGCGGCCACTACCTCCACGCAGAATCTCCTGCAGCGCACCGTAGGCAGGATCCGAGGGCTCCGCCCCGGGCATCATGATGCCCAGGTCTACGTCTGCCAGGTATTCCTCCAGCTCGTCCCGGCTCATCCCCGCCGCCCCGTTGGTGAAGTCGGTCTGCCATTCTGTGGGTTGTTCGTCTTTCACGCTCAATGCCCCGAGATCTTCGGCTCCCACCGCCCGGATCCGCTCGCGCAACAAGGGGATCAGGCTATCGAATTCACTGGGTAGGGCCACCAGCAGCACCCGTTCGCCGGGCCGCAACGCCGCCCGTTCGATCAATTCATCGGCGATGGCGCTCCACTGGAAGGAGAAGCCTTCCTCCGCCTCGCCGTTTCCGGTTCCCGCGGGTTGGCAGGCGCTTATTGTCAGAAACACCATCAGGATAAGAAAGAAATTTTTCATGAGTAGGCCAGGTTAGATTCGATATTACAAGTTAAGGGATTATAAACTTTCGATAAAAGAAATCAAATACTGCGCTTTTTCAGAAAACCCAGGATATGTTTTCTCTCCGTAAGAAAAATATCCTTTCCATTTGATTCATGTTGCTCCTCGATGAGCATTTATAGTCCGCCAACCCAAAATTTGTGATTTCTGACTTGCTCTTTTTAGCTTCGCTGATCGTCGCTTCGCTCCTCGGAGTTCCAGCTCGCTGGGTTAACCCGGACTTGCGAGCTAAAAAAATAGCTGCGCCATAATTTCACACCACGCAGTAGACGCGAAGCGAAATCCTGGCTTGTTGGACTATAGCCCTTCGAAAAACAAAAGCGGGTGGGATGCTCCTCCCTCCCTACGAAAAGAGCATCCCAAATAACGGCCAGAATTCATTCACTCGCCTCATACTTCGCCGGCTCTCCGTCCTCCGGCAGCGAAGCCTCGATGAAGGCCCGCAAATCATCATTCGCCGAAGCCAGGTCTTCCTGCCGCAGGTACATCATGTGGCCGCTCTGGTAGCCTTTAAAGCTCAGGCGGTCTTTCATGCGCCCACTCGGGTCGAGGTTCCACATGGTGTACTTGGCGTTGAAGTAGGTGGTGGCCCCGTCGAAGTAGCCCGACTGGATCATCACGTTGAGGTAGGGATTTTGCGCCATGGCCTGGCGCAGGTTTTCCCCCGTGTTGTTGCCGCTGCGATCCCAGGGACGCACCGGGCCAAACATGTTGTACTTCAGGTCGGTCTTCAGGTTGAGGTGCTCGCGCATGTAGTAGTTGACCGCCGGGGTGAAGGAGTGCAACCAGGAGGTTATCTCCGAGTTGTAATCGGGACGGTCTCCCGCCACTTTGCGGTCCATGCCCAGGTAGCGGGAGTCGAGGCGGCCAACGGTATAGCCTTTTTCCCGCATCAGGTCCTTCCAGAAGTACCAGGTGGTCACGTCCAGATTATTTTGCAGGATCGACTTTTCCGACAGACCGGAATAGTAGGCCATTTTCCCGGCCATTTCCTGTTTGCGGGATTCGCTGATGAAGCCCCCCATCGCCATGGCGGGCAACAGCTCGTTGATGGTAAAGGCTTCCACTTCGGATAGCAGTTCTTCCAACCCCTGCTGCTGCAACTCATCCGGCAGCATATTGTGATACCAGGCCGTCGCGGCGAAGTAGGGTAAGCGGTTGGCGGCCATGACCGCTCCGTCGCGATCGATGCCGAGCTCGGTGGGCGAAACCAGTACGACGCCGTTGAGGTACATCCACTGCGCGTTTTGCAGTTCCAGCGCCAGACCGGATACGCGGGTGGTGCCGTAGCTTTCGCCGATCAGGAATTTGGGTGACCGCCAGCGGTTGCAGCGGGTAACGAAAGTGTTGAGCCATTCGGCCAGGTATTCGATGTCGGCGTTGACACCAAAAAACCTGGACTTATCCACTTCCTTATCCAGGATCCTCGAATAGCCGGTATTGACCGGGTTAACGTAAACAATGTCGGCTACATCCAGAATAGAATGTGGGTTATCCCGCACGCCGTAGGGTTGCACCGGATACCCCTCATCGGTAATTTTCAGGATGCGGGGCCCCGTATAGGCCAGGTGCATCCATACGGAGGCCGAACCGGGGCCGCCGTTGAAGGAGATGACCAGCGGACGGGCCGCTCGGTCGTCCTCGCTGATATCGGTGCGCTGGTAATAAGTGTAGTTCATCGTGGCAATGGGTTTGCCGTCTTCGTCCCATACGGGCTGGAAGCCCGTAGTGGCGGTGTAGGGCACGCGCTCCCCCTGAATGGTTGCTTCGTGTTGGGTGGTCACCGTCGTGTCTACCGGCGCCATGCGATGGTGCTGCGCCGACAGGGATGGAGTGAGCAACAATCCCAAAGCAGCACAGGCTAGCAATCTTTTCATACTTGATGTTGTTTTTGATGAGCGTTTTGCCGCTTTAAGATAGTAATTCTGTAGTGGTGCGCGTTTA
>CAYWHT010000034.1:0-14378 GCA_964458135.1 uncultured Saprospiraceae bacterium
CCGTGCGCGGCTGCATGGTCATCAAGCCCTACGGCTACGCAATATGGGAACATCTGCGCGATGAATTAGATCGCATGTTTAAGGAAACCGGTCATGTAAACGCTTATTTTCCTCTTTTTATTCCCAAAAGCTTTTTAAGCCAGGAGGCCGAGCACGTAGAAGGTTTCGCTAAGGAGTGCGCCGTAGTAACGCACCACCGGTTGAAAGAGGGGCCGGATGGAGGAGTGGTGGTTGACCCCGAAGCCCGTCTGGAGGAAGAACTGATTGTTCGGCCTACTTCGGAAACCATTATCTGGCATACTTACCGCGATTGGATCAACTCCTACCGGGATTTACCGCTATTGATCAACCAGTGGTCCAATGTCGTGCGTTGGGAATTGCGCACGCGCCTGTTTTTGCGCACCGCCGAATTCCTCTGGCAGGAAGGCCACACCGCCCACGCCACCCGTGAAGAGGCCATCGAAGAAACCAAACGCATGCAGGAAGTCTACGCCACCCTGGCCGAAGATTACATGGCCATGCCGGTGCTGCGCGGACTGAAAACCGAAAACGAGCGCTTCGCCGGCGCCGAAGATACCTACACGATCGAAGCCCTCATGCAGGATGGCCGCGCCCTGCAAGCGGGTACTTCCCACTTCCTCGGCCAAAACTTCGCCAAAGCCTTCGACGTGCGCTTTCTCAACGAAAACAACCAGGAGGAACTCGTCTGGGCCACCTCCTGGGGCGTATCCACCCGCCTGGTCGGCGGCCTCATCATGACCCATTCCGATGACGATGGGCTCGTACTGCCGCCCCGCGTGGCCCCGACTCAAGTAGTCATTGTCCCGATTCCCAAGCCGAGTGTGGAAATTGACGAAGTGGCGCAAAAGGTCATGGAAGAGTTGAAAGCCAAAGGCGTCACCGTCAGCTACGATACGGATATGAAAAAGCGCCCCGGCTTCAAGTTTGCCGAACACGAAATGAAAGGCGTACCGGTGCGCATCGGCATCGGCAAACGCGATCTGGAGAAAGGGCAGGCAGAAGTGGCGCGCCGCGATACCAAAGAAAAGTCGTTCCATCCCCTGGAAGACCTCGCCAGTCACGTAGTCCAACTATTGGAAGACATTCAAACCTACCTCTTCCAACGGGCCCTCGCTTTCCGCGAACAGCACACCACCTTCGTCGATACCTTCGATGAATTTCAGGAAGTGATGCAACGCGACATTCCCGGCTTCGTCTACGCCCACTGGGACGGTACTACCGAAACCGAAATCAAAATCAAGGAACTGACCAAGGCGACTATCCGACTCCTCCCGCTGGATGAAGAGGAAGAGCCCGGCAAGTGCATTCTGACCGGTCAGCCTTCAAAGCGGCGGGTGGTGTTTGCAAAAGCCTATTAGTTCTAGTCGCCCCCAGGCGCGACGGATGGGAGTAATCCGAAACTTTACCCGGCTGAGGCACGAGGACGGGCCAAAATTCCTATCACCCGATCCCTTGAAATATTCCCCTTTCCGTACCTTTAATAAGCCAGTAGCCTCTTCCGGAAAAAAATAGCCCGCCCGCTTGTCAAACAATAAAACAAAATCGCCTTAACCACTTTTATCCGTTGAAGCGAACGTTAATACAATCGGAATCCGACTGGATCGAGCGGGCTAAGGAAGGAGACGAATCCGCTTTTCGCCATTTGGTGGAGCAACATGCTCCGGCGGTGCGGGCTACGGTCTTGGGAATGTTGGGAGATACGGCCGAGGCCGATGATGTGGCGCAAGAGGTGTTCATTCGCTTTTACCGGCACATCGGAGATTTTCGGGGCGATGCCCAACTCGGTACTTACCTGACCCGTATTGCGATCAACCTTTCGCTCAACGAATTGAAGCGGCGGCAGCGTAAAAATCGCTGGCTGACCGTACTCCAACCCGGCGGGCAAGCCGGTGGCGTAGCCGATGCCGGAACCGATCCCGCCCGCATGGAGGAGCGCGATCGCGTCCATTGGGCGATCCGGCAATTGGAGCCGGATTTCCGGGCCGTCGTGGTATTGCGTTTGGTGGAAGGCTATTCCGTAAAGGAAACGGCCGAACTCCTGGGACTACCCCAGGGAACGGTCGCTTCGCGATTAGCGCGCGCACAAAAACAATTGAAAGATAAATTGATAGTCGGCAGTGAATAGTTGGTATTGGTCGCGACCTGAGACATTCAGCGAAGACTCGTCCACCATTCACTATTCCTGCCTGCCGGCAGGCAGGCGCCATTCACAATTCACTATGAACCAAAAGCAACTATACCATCTCCTCCTCCGCTCCCTGGATCAGCCGCTGAAGCCGCAAGAGCAGCAGCGGCTGGAAGAGGAGCTGTCGCAATCCGCCGAACTGCGGGCCCGGCGCGAGGAACTCCTACGCAACCGGGAACGGCTGGGCCAGTGGCGCCCCCGACCCGATCCGGCCTTCACCACCCGGGTGATGGCGCGCTGGGAGCGTTACCATACGCCCAAAACCGTGCAGAGTCTCCTGGTGGCCTGGTTCCCAAGGGTAGCGGCGGCCTGCCTGCTCATCCTGCTGCTGGCGATTTTAGGTACCTACCTTAGCGAGGGGAGCCTGAACTCCGACGTCTTTATCGGCACCCAGGATCTGACGGTGGAAGACGCCTATTCTCTGACCCTAAGTGATGATCAATAAATGACAACGCGATGGCAAGAGCTAGTTCAACGATAAAAATTATCCTGCTGATCCTCAGCCTGCTGGTGGTAGGCTTCGCGGCGGGATTCTTCACCCACCGCTACCTCACCCGCCAAAGGATCGAGCGCGTAGCCGAGATGCGCGTAGCGCCGGGGTTCAAACGGCACTTCTTTCATACCATCGAAGCCGATTCGGCCCAGCGGGCCCAACTCGCACCCATCATCGATAAGTACGCCCGCCGCATCGCCGAAATCCACCGGGAATCCCGGAAAGAGCGTCATAAACTAGTGCTGGCCATGCGCAACGAAATCGAACCCCTCCTCACGGAAGCGCAACTCGAGCGCATGCAACGCATCGAACGCCGCTTCCGCGATAAAATGCCGCCGCCTCCAGGCGCGCCGCGCCGAAAAAGGAAAAGAAGGGGCGGACCGGAGGAAAATTTTGGGGAGCGGGATAGTCTAAATGAGTAGTAAGTAGGAGGTAGCAGCTCCGTAGCTACATCGGCGCACCTTTAGGTGCAGCCGGTTTGTAGCAGTAAGACGCCTTAAGGATGGCTAGGCGCTCCGTAGGAGCAGCCCTTTTCGGGATGCACACGGCAACGGAGGATTGTTCCATCCGGCTGCCCTCGCTGGGGGCGCCTACCAAGCTGATTGCATTATTTATCCCGGGCTTGACGCCCCGGGGCTACAAACCGGATGCCCCGCCGGGGCTCCTGTCATGAAGTAGTTGCTCTGTTAGAGCTGCCATTCCACTCAACAGGAGTATGGGTTTATCCGGCCGAAGCATGGAGGACGGGCGCCAACTACCAATAACATTTAATAAAAATCAAACTGCTATGAAAGTGATCCAACGAAGCATCCTCGTGATGCTAGCCATTGTTATGTCCGTACTCGTCTACGGGCAACATCGGGGCCAGCGCGGCCCGGGGTTTGGAATGCTGGAAGCCCTCAAAACCGAGCTCAATCTTACCGAAGAACAGGAACAACAATTTCAGGAACTCCGAATTACGTTTCACGAGAAAATGGCGGCCCTCCTCAAAGAAGCGCCCGAGGATCCCGAAGCGCTTCGCGCCGCCCGGCACGAACTGGTGAATGAAATACGCAAGGCCAAGTTGAATATCCTTACCGAAGAACAAAAAGCCATCCTGGAAGAAAAACGCCGGGAACGCTTCGAGGCCCGCAACACGGGGGAACGCCGGGGCCTCCACGAAGCCCTGCGCAATTACCGGGAAGAAAACATCTTGCCGGTGATGCTGCACCAGCGCGCCAAATTGGAAGAGTCGATCACCGCCGCCGATCAAAAGGAAATCGAAGCGCTGCGGGCTGCTTTTGAGCAGGCGCGCCAGGAACGGCTGCAGCGTCGCCGGTCCGGTGAGATGCCGCTTCCGCCGCCCGCAGACCCACCGCTACCGGAAGAACGCGCCGCAGTAAACAATCTGGTGGATAAATACGATGCCGAAATCGAAAGCCTCTTCACTGAAATCGAGGCCGAACGCAAACAGTGGGAAAAAGACATTAAAGGCATTATGAAAGAATACCGTCCCGGGCCTAAAGGCGAAGGGGCGGATCGTCCGCACCGCCGTCGCCGCCCCGGAAACCGACCCCATCCGCCACGGATGAAGGGCATGGCCGAAGGAATGGCCAAAGGCCGCTTCCTCCTGCTCAATCCCAACGAGCCGCTACGCCTGCCGGCCGATGAAGGGGGGAGCGCGGTAGAAACGCTCATTTTTCCGAACCCGGCCGGCAGCATCAATACGGTTAACTACACCGTCAAAGAAGGCGGCAACGTCCGGATCGAATTGCGCGACAAAACCGGCCAAGTCCTCCAACTCCTACTCGACGAGACGCGTCAACCCGGCGAATACCAACTACAAGTCAACCTCGGCAATCTCGATGAGGGCGTGTATTACTACACCATCACCGGCCCCGGCGGCCAGGAGACGAAAAAGCTGGTGGTGGCGCGGAAATAATGCGATTGGCGCTTTATCATAGTGATTAGCGCTTGTGCAACTGTTTCTAAATCAGTTACTTGTAGCTATGTTGCTATGTCCTTGCTTCCATTGCAACACCTGCAATGATGCATTCGGTAAGCATGGACATAGCTACATAGCGATAAAAGGCCGCCATGCCCGGTGGCTTGCTTCCCGCCCCATTTCTTCCTATCTTTATTCCCGCCGCCTCCACACTTCCCGCCGCTACTTTTTGTTACATTGACCGCAAACAAGCCCAAACAGCATGCTCATTAAAACCTACGCCAGTGCGGTGCAGGGGGTAGATGCCCGCACCATCACCATTGAAATCCATTCCGGCGGAAGCCCGGCGATGAACGACCGCTTTTTCAACCTGGTAGGATTGCCTGATAGCGCCGTGCGAGAAGGGTTCCAACGCATCGAGGCGGCGACTACCAATAGCGACTTCAAGATCCAGCGGGTGCGCACCACCATCAACTTGGCGCCGGCCGACATTCGCAAAGAAGGCTCGGCCTACGATCTGCCCATCGCCCTCGGCCTGCTGGCCGCCACCCAACAAATCGAAGCCGAAGAGATCGATCGCTACATTATTATGGGGGAACTGTCACTCGACGGGAGCCTGCGGCCCATCCGCGGAGCATTGCCCATCGCCATTCAGGCGCGCAAGGAACAATTCAAAGGCCTTATCTTGCCCAAGCAAAACGCCCGCGAGGCCGCCATCGTCAACGATGTGGAAGTTTATGGCCTGGAAAACCTCGCCGAAGCCGCCGAATTTCTGAATGGGGACCTCAAGCTGGAGCCGGTATTCGTGGAAACGCGGCACGAATTTTTCCAACAACGCGAGCAATACGAGGTCAACTTCTCCGACGTCAAGGGGCAGGAAAATATCAAGCGGGCGCTGGAGTTGGCGGCGGCCGGCGGGCACAACGCCATCTTGATCGGTCCGCCCGGCGCGGGCAAGACCATGTTGGCGCGCCGCCTGCCCACCATCTTGCCGCCACTCAACCTGCACGAAGCTCTGGAAACCACCAAGATCCATTCGGTCTCGGGTTGTCTGCCGTCGAATACCTCGCTGGTATCCCAAAGGCCCTTCCGGGCGCCCCACCACACGATTAGCGATGTGGCCTTAGTAGGGGGAGGGCCCAACCCCATGCCCGGCGAGATCTCCCTGGCCCACCACGGCGTGCTCTTCCTCGATGAATTGCCCGAGTTTAAGCGCACCGTGCTGGAAGTACTGCGGCAGCCCATGGAAGAGCGCCGCGTCACCATCTCCCGGGCTAAAGTTTCCGTGGATTACCCCGCCAGTTTCATGCTCATCGCCTCCATGAACCCCTGCCCCTGCGGCTACTACAATCACCCCGACAAAGACTGCATGTGCGGCCCCGGCGTCGTCAAGCGCTACCTCAACAAGATCTCCGGCCCGTTGCTCGACCGAATCGACCTGCACGTGGAAGTCACCCCCGTCTCCTACGACGAGCTCTCCAGTACCGCCCGCCCCTCCGAAACCAGCCAGGACATCGCCGAGCGCGTCGTCAAAGCGCGCAAAATCCAGATGGAGCGCTTCAAAGACCACAAAAACGTCTACAGCAACGCCCAGATGCCCAGCAACATGGTGCGCGAACTGTGCCGGATCAACCAGGCGGGCGTCACCCTCGTCAAGAAGGCCATGGAGCGTTTACAACTCTCCGCACGCGCCTACGACCGCATCCTCAAAGTGGCCCGCACCGCAGCCGATTTGGGAGGAAGTGCGGATATCCGAATTGAGGATTTGGCGGAGGCTATTCATTTTCGGTCTTTAGACCGGGAGGAATGGGCGGGGTGAGGTCCCATAGATAGATGGTCATTTGCAAGCCAAAGGGTAAACCACTAACAAGCTCTTAGTTCTAGTGCTTCCTCACCAACATTCGGGAATAATCAACCCGCTACATTCGAATAATCACGCCTCCAAAATAATTATTGGAATTTCTGGTAAACTCAAAATCCTTACCTGAAAAATAGCATTATTCCAAAAAAATGACTATTTTATTAATTGATTAGTAGCCAAGCGCGTGCATTGGCTTTTGCCCGAACCATCAAACAATGTAAGGCGAAGCCCCTGTCGCATCCAACTAACCCCTATTTTTTTACCCGGCCAAAGGATAAGGACGGGTATTAACCACTATTCACTAACCAGCTATGAAAAATTACCAAAACAAACCCGTCGAGCCCACCCCGCCCAAAAGCGCCCTCGAATCCGCCTGCGTCAGAGATTATATGACCGACGCGAAGGACCTCATCACCTTCCATCCGGATACGGAGATCATGGAAGTGGTGGAAACCCTCCTGGGCAACCGCATCACCGGTGCTCCCGTGCTGAACTCCAAAGGCGAACTGGTCGGTTTGATCGACGATAAGGATTGCCTCAAGGTCATCTTCGACAGCTCCTATCACAATCAACCAATGGACGCCTCCACCGTCGCCCACTTCATGAGCAACGTCATGAAAACCGTCTCCATCCGTACCGACATCCACGACCTGGCCGATGTCTTTCTCAATTCGATCTATAAGCGCCTGCTCGTACTGGATGAAGAGGGTAAATTGGCCGGTCAGATCAGCCGGCGGGACGTGCTGCGCGCAATCCGCGAAGTGAATAAAAACGCGCGATAAACTGGCGCCCTCTCCTTTTCCGGCACGGATCCGGCAACCAATTACCGAGAACCGGCAAAAATGCGTACATTAAACGCTCTAATGTCTTATAGCTAAAAAACAAGGGCCAACCGGTATTTTAGTTCGTCTTTGTAATAGCAGCCCAAAGATAAACATCCAAACAAGCATTATATCCAACTTTAAAGATCATTCTGGTTATCGAACGCTTATGCTACGAGCTAATCCAAAATCTTTAACCGGCCGGGGAAAGAGCAGGGGCGAAGTTTTACCCGCTGCGCAGGGAACGGGCCAAAATTCACATCCCAAAGCAATAAAGAACTTATTACACAGTGCACTAATGCAATCATGGCTGTTGGGAACCTACCTCCTCTCCCTACTCCTCCTCTCTGCCTGCCAACCCCAATCCGAGGAGGCGGCCACCTCCCAAACGTCCGGTCCCTACGCCCATATCCCGGATGCCCAGGCCCGTCAACTCTTGCAAAACGCCATCGAAAGCGCGGGCGGCCTGGAAAACTGGCAAAACCTTCAAGAGCTCCGCTTCCAAAAATACTACGCCCTCTACGACTCCAGCGGCGCCACCGAAACCGAGGCCCGGCAAACGCACGTTTACCGGTTTACGCCCGAAAAGCAGGTCACGATCTCCTGGGAAGCAGAGGGGGAAAAGCAAATGATCCGGCAACAAAAGGAGAAGGTTGTCAGGATAGCCGCCGGAGAGCCGGATACTTCCGCCGATCCGCAAGCGCTTAGGAACAATGTGCTCAGCGCGGTCTTCGTTGTCAGCATTCCCTTCAAACTCCTCGATCCCGGGGTGGAACTCAGCTACGCCGGGCGGGAAACGCTGGAAAATCTGGGTGAGGTGGAAGTTTTGAAAGCCGTCTACAATCCCGGGCAACACGACCACCATAGCACACCGGATACCTGGTGGCACTACTACCATCCCGGGGATTTCCGACAAGTAGGCTATAAAGTGCAACATGCCGGTCACTACAGCTACGTCATCAACCGCAGCTTCGCCATGGCCAAGGGCTTTCGCTTTCCCAGAGAGCGGGATAGCTACCGGGTAGATGCTCAGGGGAACCGGCTTTATTTACGGGCGGCTTATGAGTACTCTGATTATAGAGTAGAAGGTATAAATTAGAAGGTGCAAGCATTTTAGCCGTTATCCTATTTAGCGCTTGTTTGGGAGATACGCATTGGCACGAGAAAAGGTGTGCTCGGTCTTTCTACCTGCTACCTACCTTTATTCAATCCACACGCAACATCGCCGCCTCCAAATAAGCCAGATCCCGCACGATCAGGTAACGGCGGTTGAAGTGCACCACTTCTTTTTTTCGCAGGTCGTTAAGTACGGTATTGACCGTTTGGCGGGAGGTGTCCGTCAGGGCGGCAATTTCACCGTGGGTGAGCATCTCGTCGATGACATACTCCAGGCCGACCCGCCGGCCGGCTTTTTCCAGATAATCCAATAAAAATTGCAGTACGCGCTGGCGGGAGGTCATCTGGGAGATGCGTTGCACCCGGTTGCGGGAAGCTTGTAACTGACTGGTAATGAGCCGCAGCACCTGGTTGGCGAAAGCCGGGTTGGATTCCATGACCTGCCAGATGCGCTCCGAAGATAGGTACTTGACCCTGGTCCTCAACGCGGCCCGCGCATACTGCTGGCCGTCAGAGTTGCCGGTCAGGGCCTCCGGATTTAACAAATCCCCCTTGAGGTAGTAACCGTCAATGACATCCCGGGTTTGGGAAACGGGGGTCGAAAGCATGACGGTGCCCCGGGTGATTAACAATACTTTGCGCTTGGGGCCGCCGCCGTAAAATAATATATCCCCCTTACGGTAGGTGCGCTCGGGCGCATCCTTAAAATACTGGAGCAAATCCAGCTGCTCATCGAAAACGGGGATCATCGGGGGGGTCTGACTAATGTCTTTCATGCTGGGCCTTTTTGGTTACTGTTTACTTCCTTATTGCATACGGGATGCCAAAAAAACCGAAGTGCTTTTGGTTTGGAATTCAGGGGTTTAAGTATGTATAAATAGTTGTTCCGATAGCCTGGTTCCGATATATAGGAGGGGCGTCCGACATTTTGGAGTGGAGGGGAGTCTGGGGATTGAATCTTGGTCCGGCCTCGGAAGCTTTTTTCCGGATGGATAGGCGGATTGGACAGGGGGCGAGGGTTTCGGAAGAGGTGCATGTTGCCCGTCTCCTCGTTTCTCGGCCAGGTAAAAATGGTGAATGGTGAATATTGCCCTCGCAACCCCTTGATTGTGAAGGTGAAATTAAACCGGCGCAGCGAGTCGCCCCTTACACAAAATCAAACCAACCCTTTCCCAGCAAAGAAAGCACATTTTTCAGTATTCCAACCACCCAAAAATCACCCCTGCGAGTGCAGCGAGCCCCCTTCCGCCAACGGAAGCCAAATTCGAAAAGCCGTCCCCTTCCCCTCCTCGCTAGTCAAATCAATTTTTCCGTAATGCTTTTCGATGATGCCATAGCTGATGGAGAGGCCCAGGCCCGTGCCTTGGCCCACCGTCTTGGTGGTGAAGAAGGGCTCGAAGATGCGGCTCTGGATTTCGGCCGGGATGCCGGGGCCGTTATCTTCCAGGAGGATGGATAGGCAGCCGGATTCCTTGCGCGTGACGATGCGAATATCTCCCTGCCGGTCGCCGATGGCCTGAATGGCGTTTATGAGGATATTGAGAAACACCTGATTGAGCTGGCCGGGATAACAGGCGATTCGAGGAATATTCGGATCGTAATCTTTGATGATGGAAATGTTGTCTTTGATTTGTTTGTTGAGGATGGTCAGGGTGGAATTCAACCCCTCGTGGATGTCGGCCAGTTGCATTTCGGATTGCTCTATGCGGGAAAAAGTCTGCAGGCTTTGGACGATCTCGGCCGTTCGCTCGGCCCCCTCGCGGATGGCGGTCATCAGACCTTCGATGTCTTCCAGCATTTCATCCCAATCCAGCTCCTTTTTAAGAGCATCCAGCCGGAGCTTGACAGTAGTAAATTCTTCGGCGGTTTGTACGCTTTCGTATTGATTTACGATTTGCATTAACCCATCGAGGTTCTTTCTAAGCCCTCCAATGCCGGAATAAATAAAATTAACGGGGTTGTTGATTTCGTGGGCCACACCGGCGGTAAGCTGGCCGAGCGAGGCCATTTTGTCGGCTTGCAATAGGCGCGTTTGAGTTTGGCGGAGTTCTTCTTGCGCCAACTTCTCTTCGGTTACATCGGTAAGCATGATGATCATGGAGTCGACCTCTCCCGTTTTCCTGCGCAGCATACTGGCTGCGGTGTTGACGTGCACCGTATATCCTTCGCGGTGCAGCAGCCGCTTATCGCGGTAGTAGATGGTTTTTGATCGGTCGGATTGGGCTTGGATGAGAGCGTCCGTGTCCTCGGTTAAATCTTCCGGATGGGTAAATTCGCCCAGGTGCGTTCCCAATATTTCCGCTTCTTCGTAGCCCAACATATCGCACAGGCGGCGATTACAGCGAGTGATCCCGTTAACGGTCTCATAAAAAGCGATGCCCAGCGGGCTTTCCTCATAAAAGCTCCGAAAGAGGGCCTCGCTGTTTTCAATGGCCTCTTTTTGCCGTTCCAGCAATTGGGTGCGATCGGCAACGATGGCCTCTAACTCGGCGTTGCGGTGGCGTACGCTCCGGGTGCGCAGGTGGATGAAGCCGAAAACCAGAAAGCCGGTCAGCAAGATCGCCAGCGCCCAGAAAAGACTGGTTTGCCAAAAGGGCGGGCGGATAATAACTGGTACAGCGGCGGGTTTTTCGGTCCAAACCCCGGTGTTGTTGGCCGCGCGCACCCGGAAAGTGTACCGGCCTCCCGGCACGTTGGTGTAGGTGGCCATACGGCGATTGCCGGCCTCATTCCAATTGGCGTCAAAACCTTCCAGCTTGTATTGGTAGCGGTTCTTCTGGGGATTGGTGAAATTCAGCGCCGTAAAATGAAAGGTAAACAGGTAATCCAGGTAGCTGAGCCGAACCGTATCGTCGGAGGCGAGGGTGCGCCGTTGCGGCGTATTCGCCTGGCGGTTGACGTATTCCAGGGAAGTGATATGTACCGGCGGCGGATTGGGATTAGATCGGACGCGCGCCGGATGAAAGTAATTGAATCCCTGAATGCCGCCGAAGTACAGCACGCCCTGCTCATCCTGATAGCTTGCCTGCGTATTAAATTCGTTGCCCTGTAGGCCGTCATTGGTGTCGTAGTTTTGGAAGTGCGCTTTCGCAGGATCAAAGCGGGCAATGCCTTTGTTGGTGCTCAGCCAAAGGTGAGCACGTGCATCTTCTTCAATAGCGTAAACGACATCATTGGGCAAGCCGTCCTTTACCCGGTAATGCGCAAAACCCTCTCCATGCTCTAATAATCGGTTGAGGCCCCCCGAAGTGCCCACCCAAATGGTGCTGTCGCTCGATTCAAATACGGTTCGCACGAAGTCGTGACTCAGACTAGTGGGGTCCCCGGGCTGATGATTGAAGATCTGAAAGGTGTCTACCCGGTAATCAAAACAGACGAGCCCGCCCTCCGTGCCAACCCATAGCATCTGCCGGCTGTCCTGGAAAATCGTCCTTACCGAATTAGCGCGCAGGTTTTCACCGGTAGCGGAGTGAAAGGAATAACGCTTGCACCGGCCGGTAGCTTTGTCAAAACGGTTGAGCCCGCGGGAAGTAGCTAACCAAAGGGTGTTGCCGGGGCCACCGGCCACCGAACGGATGACGTTGCTGCTCAAACCGTTTTTTTCATCGGCGCCGGCGCGGTATATTTGGAAAGCACCGGTCCCGGGATCAAAGCGCAATAATCCTTCTCCGAAGGTGCCTAGCCAGAAAAATCCATCCTTCCCGATGTGGATGGAGCTTATTGGCAAACCATTGCGGCTGTCGATGCTTTTAATACCCGATCCGGAATAAACGCCCTGCAGCTTCATTTGGTCATCGAGCGCGTATAGCCCGCCTTCGGCGCCCAGCCAGAGGGCGCCGCCAGGGCCTTTGGTGATTGCCCAAACTTCGTCATTGGCCAGATCGTTGGGATTGACTTGCGTGAGGCGGGTGGTATTGAACTGAGCCAGGTAAGGATTGTAGTAATTCAGGCCGCTACCCGTGCCCACCCATACCGTCCCGTACTTATCTTCCAGCAGACAATGGACGGTGTTATCGCTCAAAGAGGCGCCGGCCAGGGATTCGTGCCGGTAGAAGCCAACTTCGGTGCGCGTTTCATCCAACACGGCCAATCCGTCTTCGGCGCCTACCCAAAGCATGCCGTTTTTTTGCTCCATAAGGGCGCGAATTCCGCGTCCGAAAGAAACGCTGGGCGTGCGGAATTTAAAGCTTTCCTGCTCGTAACACTGCAGGCCGGCTTCCGTGCCTACCCATAGCTGACCGGCATGGTCCTCCAAAACCGCCCTCACATTCCGGCCTTTTAATCGAGCCTGATTGCCCAAAATGGTGCGGTAGGCCACGAGTTGGCCGCTACCTTCCGGCGCCGCAAAGAGCCCGTTTTCGAAGCCGATCCATATCGTGCCGTCGGAACTCTCGGCAATAGCTTGCACGGCCCGCTGATCAACGGGCACGGTATGTCCGGAAGGCATCGGGTAGTGAACGAATCGGTTCGTTTGGGGATCGTAGCGCTCCAGCCCCCCCTTGGCGCCTACCCAGATGCGATCTTTGGAATCACAAAATAATGCCGTAACGTAATCATTACGCAACCCCCTCCCGCTGCTGTCTGAAGCGGAATAATTCACAAAATAGCCCTCATCCGGCATGTATCTGGATATGCCCCTTGCGGTGCCGACCCAGATGTGTCCGTTCGGCCCTTCGGCCAATGCCGTCACTTCATTATCAATAATGCTGTTTGGTCGTTCGGGCTGGTGGCGAAAAACACGAAAACCATAACCGTCGTACCGATTTAAACCGTCGGCGGTGCCGACCCATAAAAACCCGCGCTCATCGCGTAAAGTGGAAAGAATGGTGCCCTGCGAAAGCCCATCGTTAGGGGCCAGGTGAGAAAAAGCGATAGCGGGTTGCTGTGCCGAAAGGACCGATATCGGCAGCAAAAACAAGATAATGAGGATAATAAAAAAACGAGTGCTATCCATAAATCTGGTATACCTATAAGCCTATTCCAGCATAGAGGCAAATAAAATGCCAATTCGAGGATTGGTTTAAATTTTACAAAATACTGGTCATCAGAGGTTCTTTGGCGATGTACAGACGCGAAGGTAGGAGCCTTTAAGGGTTATTCCTAAATATCAGAATCGCATTCCGAATGAATGGAGTGACGAATCTACTCACCGGTCTTTTTTATCCCCAACTTAGCCATGCGCGAGGAGAGGGTTTTGGGATTCATTCCTAGTTTAGCGGCGGCGCCGTCTTCCCCGAAGACCTTTCCACTAGATTGCTTCAGGGCTTCGTAGATATGCTTTATTTCCATTTCCTCCAGCGTGAGAAAGCGCCCGCCCTGATCCCCGGGAACGGATGTTTCTGCGGGCCAGTCCTCAATTTCCAGGGTGGCGCCCGTGCTGGTAATCATGAATCGCTCGATGAGGTTTTCAAGCTCCCGGACGTTGCCCGGAAAGTGATAAGCCAACAACCGCTTAATGGCGTCCTCGGAGATGTCTTCAATATGGCCTCCGATGTTATTTCGGTGTTTTTTCAAGAAGTGGCGCACCAACAATGGAATATCTTCCTTGCGCTCCCGCAAAGGCGGGCAATGAATGGGAAAGACGTTAAGCCGGTAAAACAGGTCCTCCCGGAAAGCCCCTTCCTGGATGGCCCGTTCTAGATGGCGGTTGGTGATGGCGATGATGCGCACATCCACTTGAATAGTCCGGGAACCGCCAACCCGTTCGAATTCTCCTTCCTGCAGCACCCGCAGCAATTTGACCTGCAATTCGTTGGGTAATTCTCCAACCTCGTCCAGTAGTAAGGTGCCGCCATCCGCCAGTTCGAAACGGCCGAGCCTTTTTTGGGTGGCGCCGGTAAAAGCGCCTTTTTCGTGCCCGAACAATTCGCTTTCGATGAGATGGGCGGGCAGGGCCGCGCAATTGACCTTGATGAGCGGCTGCTCCCGCCGGCCGCTGAGTTGATGTACGGCCCGGG
>CAYWHT010000035.1:0-14363 GCA_964458135.1 uncultured Saprospiraceae bacterium
TGCCCGATGTTATTCGCTACCTGGAAGATCGCCGTCGAAAAGCCAGGCGTCTGGAAAGCGCCCTGCTAAATACGGATATCCCAAAAGGACTGATCAACAGCCGGACCGACGAATTGACGGGGGCGCCGATCAACCGAAGATGGCGAGAATTGCTGCCCGATGCTTTCTTTTTTCCGCTACCCGGTGACGTGGGGCACTATCCACCGCTGGAAACGCCGCATGCGGTGTTAGAGGCTTACCGCCTTTTCCGACAACAGTAAGGGCGCTACCGAGCGAAGGCTTTGGATGGCCTTTTGAAAATCGCGCTTCAGTAGGCCCAGGGTTTTCCATTCCCGCGGCCGGGCGAGCAGATAAAAGAGAAAAGCGGGAAATTTCAGTTGTCCCCATTCATTAATCCCGTGTTCCACTACCCAAGGCAAGTTCAGGGCCGCCGTATCGGATACGGCCCGGATGGCTAGAAATTCTCGTCCCGCCTTCCGGGCTACTCCCGCGATGGCGGCGCTTTCCATATCCGCCGCGACGGTGTGCTTGATGTCGTAAAAGGTTTGCTTTTCCCGGCTACTTCTCAATAATGGGGCGGCGCCGTGCAGGGGTTGAGTGGAGATGTTGGCCGAAGGAGAGGGAGCGGCGAGCAAGTATTCGCGCAAAGGGGAATAGGTGGGGAAGGCCTGGTCGGAGGCGTCGATTACTATTTCGGGCAGGAGCAGGTCACCGGCGCTCAAGGAAGGAGAGAGGCCGGCGGCCACGCCCCAGCTTACGAGCAGGTCAACCGGTTTTTCGATGAGGCGGTCGGCGGCGGCTTCAGCGTGGCGGGCTCCCATTCCGGAGCAGACGATCCAATGGGAGTCGGTCAGGGAAGCGGAGCCACCGGGGTGAATCCGCTTCCCGCTAATGGACTTCAATTCCCTTGGTAATGGAACGATAATCCCGATGCGCATGATGAAAGGCGTATTGGTCCGATCAGACCAGTACGCCGGCATTTTCGTTACGGTAACGGGATAACGCCCAGAGGGGAAAATATTTATCGTAACCGTGGTATTTGAGATAAAAAACCCGCGGGAATCCCGGCGCATTGAACTCCTTGTCGTACCACAAGCCGTCGTGCGCCTGGCGGTTCAGGAGGAATTGCACGCCGCGGCTGGCGCTTTCGGATTGGGCTTCGCCGGCCGCCATCAGTGCGAGCAGGGCCCAGGCCGTATGGACGGCCGTGGTGTTGAAGCCGGTTCCCCGGATGTTGTATTCCAGGTAGTAGCTGTCGTTATCTTCCCCCCAGCCGCCATCTTCGCGCTGTTTGGACTTGAGCCAGTTTACCGCCCGGCGTATGCGCGTATCGTGGGTAGGTATGCCCGCCTGCTCGAAGGCATACAGCGCGGACCAGGTGCCGTAGATGTAGTTGGTGCCCCACCTGCCAAACCAGGAGCCATCCGCTTCCTGCTCTTCGGAGAGATATTCAATGCACCGGTTCATTACGGCGCGGTATTCCGGGTATTCTTCGATAATTTGGCCCAGGAACATGATAACCCGTGCGCTGACATCACTGGTGGGCGGATCGAGTAAGGCTCCGTGATCGGCGAAGGGGATTTCATTGAGATAGTAGTACGTATTGTCGGCGTCGAAAGCGGCGAAGCCTCCATTTTTCGATTGCATGCCGGCGAGCCATTCTGCGGCGCGTGCTATATTCTCCTCGTAGGCGGAATCTTCGGCGCGCTTGAGGGCGAAGCCCGCAAAAGCGGTATCGTCAAGATCGGGATAGAAATCATTGCGGTATTGGAAAGGCCAGGAGCCGTTGCGTAAATGCGGCTGGTATGCCTGCCAGTCGCCTGGCGTATCGTCGAGTAGTTGCCGGTCGGCCAGCCATTTCAAAGATTTGCGCAAGGAGGCCCAGGCGTCATCACCGCCGGTTTCTTCGAGGGCGCAGGAAGCCAGTAAGGTATCCCATACCGGGGAGACGCAAGGTTGGCAGTAGGCTTCATCGGCCTTTTGCACAAGCAGTTGATCGATGGCTTCTTTAGCCGTTTTTACCCGGGGATCTTCTTTGGGATAGCCCAGAATTCGCAGGGCTTCGTAAGCATTGACCATTGCCGGGAAGATGGCCCCCAATCCGGAGACGCCGTTGAGCCGGGCCAGGAACCAATTTTCGGCTTTGCTAATAGCTTTACGCCGTACAAACGATGGGATGAGGGGTTCGAGGCGGTAGCCGACCCTTTCCACCCGGTAGATCCACTGGCTCAGCGAAGTGGGCAAGTCAAAAAATTCGCGGCTGCGCACCTCTTCGGGAGGACGCACGAACAACTCATCAATGGTTGCCGCTTGCGGGTTTTGGGCCCTGGCGCGCAGGCTCACCAGTATAAACAAGGGGACCATGACAGTACGCGACCAGTAAGACACCTTGTTGAGGTGGAAGGGAAACCAGGAGGGCATGAGCATGATTTCCACCGGAATAAAAGGTACGCTTCGCCAGGGCAGCTGCCCAAACATGGCGAGGGCTATGCGGGTAAATACGTTAGTTTTGGCGGCGCCGCCACGCGCCAGGACGGTGCGGCGGGCCCGCAGCATGTGGGGCGCCTCCGGGTCGTCGCCGGCCATTTTGAGGGCGTAGTAGGCTTTTACGGTACAACTCAGATCGGTACAGCCGCCGTAATAAAGAGACCAGCCACCTTCATCATTTTGCCGGCGGCGCAGGTAAAGGGCGATCTTTTCCTGCAATGGCTCGTCAATCTCGCCCAGGAAGTGCATCATCATGATGTACTCGGCGGGAATGGTGCAGTCCGCTTCCAGTTCGTAGCACCAATGACCATCTTCCTCCTGATGACCAAGCAGGCTTTTTTTCGCTCGTTTGATCGCCGTCTCAAGCTTGGTTAGGATCTCATTACTTACGGATGAAGTCATTACTCTATCCATACTTGCACAGTTTGGTTGACAGTGCCGGGAGCATTAGTTCCCTTCGATGGTGTACAGGGGTAATCCCCGGCGCTTGTAATTATAAAGCAACTTTAATACTGGATCAATGGAAGCAGCCATTCGGGTGACTGCGTAGACTTGCTTCACGTTTTTGCGGGAAATTTTTACTTCTTCTCCGCTCTGATAATCCCTTTTCTGGTTGATATTGCGAATTGTCAGAACCGCCAGCCCGAGCGCTAGCAGGCAAAAACGTCGAATGCCTTTATCCCGGTTGGCAATGTGCAAGGTATAGCGAAATGCATTGTTGAGGTGGGCGTGGGTGATGCCGATTAGGCGTTCCAGTCCTTTCTCGAATTGGGGGCTCCGGGGAGCTTCTTCCATATCGCTGAGGTCAAATCCGAATTTGGCGAACAGGTCGCGGGGAAGCCAGCAGGCGCCGCGTTCGCGATCGTCCCAGGCATCTTTTAAGATATTGGTCATCTGAAGGCCTTGCCCAAAAGAAGTGGCTAAAGCCATCAGCTGTTGGTGTTGTTTGGCGGTCGCTTCGGAATAGTGGCAGAATAGATCGGTCAGCATTTCTCCCACCACGCCGGCCACTACGTAGCAATAATGGTTGAGGTCTTCGAGGGTGGGCAGGCCCTCCCGGGATTGATTGCGCTGAAAATAAATCATGCCTTCCGACATAATCCGGATGCAACGCTCGATAGCCGCCCGGGGCGCCTGCGGAAGATCGTGCGTGATGCGAACTACGCGGGAAGTGTGCTGGATCAACTCAAACTCCTTGGCCTTGGTGGCGTCCGAAAGCAAGGGAAGCAGTTGCCGGGCAAAATCCAGCGCATCCTTCCGACCCTTAACTACTTCCACAAAGAATTCGCAATAAGCCTCTTTCTGATCGTAGGTGAGGTTGGGCTCGTCTTCAATAGTGTCGATGATGCGGCACAAAAGGTAGGCATTGCCAACGGCGTACTCCAAAACCGAAGGAAGTAGGGGAATGGTCAGCGCAAAAGTCCTGGATACCCCTTGCAATAAGTATGATTGAAAAGCGGCATGATCTAGATGACGGAGTGGGCTTTCGTCCTTTTCCGCAAAAGCAGCGGCTTTCATCCGTGGAACCGTAGATGTTTTCATGGCTGAACAAATTTATCGGAAAATGAAGACTTTTAACAACCTAAACAAAATAGAAAATAATTCCGGGGAGCAAGCAGGCTTTCCTCCGGGAAGAGAGCGGGCGTCATCTAAATGAAAATTAAAAGTAACTTAACGCTTGAGGCTTAGCGCCTTCCCTTTTACAAATGTATGCTTCCTGCGTTGGTATTCTAATTATGAACTTGTCGTTTAACTATAATGTATCGGCAGAGACGTTTTTGTAAATTAGTCTCCACAGATTGAGAACATGTCGTAAGATACTGACATCTTTAAGAAATCAGTTCTCCTTTCTTACGTCTTAAGCAAAACCAATAAACACCCATAAATTATGGCTGTACCACTTAAACAACAAGTCAAGATCGCATCCTACATACTCGGCAAGAAGCTCAGAGGGGAAAAAAAGTACCCGCTCGTATTGATGCTGGAGCCGTTGTTTCAGTGCAACCTGGCTTGCGCGGGTTGTGGGAAAATCCAATTCCCCAAGGAGATTCTTCGCCGGCGGATGAGCGTTGAGCAGGCGCTTAGCGCAGTAGATGAATGCGGCGCTCCGGTTGTTTCCATCCCCGGGGGCGAGCCCCTTATCCATAAGGATATGCCGCAAATCGTCGACGGTCTGATCGCCCGTAAGAAGTACATCTATCTGTGTACTAATGCGGTCTTGCTCAAACGCAAGATCGACGAGTACAAGCCCTCGCATTATCTGACCTTCTCCATCCACCTTGATGGACTGCGCGACCGCCACGATGAGTCCGTGTGTAAGGAAGGCGTTTTCGACATCGCCGTAGAGGCCATCAAAATCGCGCTGGATCGCGGGCACCGGGTTACCGTCAACTGCACCCTCTTTACGGGCGAAGATCCCGATGAAGTGGCCGACTTTTTCGATTACGCCATGGAGCTGGGCGTCGAGGGAATTACCGTTTCCCCGGGCTTTAGTTATGAGAAGGCGCCCCGCCAGGACGTGTTCCTGCCCCGCAAGCAAGGCAAGCAGCTTTTCCGGGAAATCTTCAAGCGCGAGAAGGAGCGAAAATCGCGCTGGACGTTCAACCAGTCCAGCTTGTTCCTCGATTTTCTGGCCGGCAACCAGACTTATGAGTGCACGCCCTGGAGCAACCCCACCTATAACGTGTTCGGTTGGCAGAAGCCTTGTTATCTGCTTTCCAACGAGGGTTACGCGTCTACCTTCCAAGAGTTGATGGAGGATACGGAATGGGAGAATTACGGCACCGGGCGCAATCCTAAATGTGACAATTGCATGGCGCATTGCGGATACGAAGGTACGGCCGTGGAAGACGCCGTCAGCAATCCCTTTAAGGCGATGATGGTGTCCCTGCGCGGGCCCAAGACTACCGGTAAAATGGCGCCGGAATTGCCTACCCGCTATACCCGTAGCGATTCGGCGAAAAAAGAGATTGAGCAATAAATTTCTATTGCCGGAAAAATTAAAGGTATGGGTTTACTCCGCTTTCGGGGTAAACCCATTATTTTATGGGTCTAATTCAACCGCAATGGGTATGGAGCTACTACAATGGTTGGTGTTGCTGTTCCCGCTGTTAGCCTGGGCGGGCTTGTTGGCCTTGCCGTGGCAACCCTGGCGAACGAGGGAATCCTGGGAACCGCCCGCCACTACGGAACCGGGGGGCGATCTCTGCGGAATCACCGTACTGACGCCCGCCCGCAATGAAGCCGCCGTACTGGAGCACACCCTGCCCGCCCTAACGGCCCAGAGCGACCATCTCAAGGTGATCCTGATTAACGATCGTTCCACCGATGCTACCGCCAGCGCGGCCCGCCGCTTGGGTGGCGACCATCTCCGGCTTTTGGAAGGGGCGCCGCGCCCCAAAGGATGGAGCGGAAAGCTCTGGGCCCTGCAACAGGGCCTGCAGCAAGTGGATACCCCCTATGTGTTGTTGCTGGATGCCGATATCCAATTGAGGGCGGGCGTAATAAGCGGCCTGCACCGCAAGATGCGCGATGAGCGGCTCGATTTTGTTTCTCTGATGGCCCGGCCTAGCTTGCATAACTTTTGGGAGCGCTTGCTCATGCCGGCCTTTGTCTACTTTTTCAAATTGTTGTACCCTTTCGGCCCGTCAAATGCCGGTTCGCGCTGGGTGGCGGCCGGGGCGGGCGGTTGTATTTTGGTGAAAACGGAGGCTTTGCGCAGCGTTGACGCATTCCGTTCCATCCGGGAAACTTTGATCGATGATTGTGCTTTAGCCCGGCAAATGAGGCAGGGTGGCTTCCGTACCTGGATCGGTCTGACCCTCGCGGCGCGAAGTGTACGCCCCTACCAGGGCCTGCGGGAAATTTGGGATATGGTGGCCCGCACCGCCTACACCCAACTCCGTCATTCCTCCCGCTGGCTGGGGCTGTGTACGCTACTGATGCTTCTTACAATGGTGCTGCCCGTCACCGCGCTGTTTTCCCCCAATCTCCTAATTGCGGCAATCGGTCTGCTGGCGCTGCTTTTTATGTTTATCAGCTATCTTCCTACCTTGCGGTATTACGGGCTCTCCGCCGCACGTACGCTTAGCCTGCCGGCAGTGGGCGTCCTTTTTTTGGCGATGACCTGGACGTCGGCCATCCGGTACTGGCGGGGAGAGCGCGCCAGATGGCGCGGCCGGGTGGTCTATAAGGACCCATCCGTCGAGGAGCCATCCGGTGAAATGCTTGGTAATGTTCGAAAGTAATTACAGCCCGCCAAGCCAAGATTTACAAATTGTTGGGTCGGCAAACTAGAAAACCCAATCCCTAAAATATGCAGCACTTGGATCTTCGCAATACATTGATCGCCTACGAATGGGAGGGAAAGGGCGATGCGCCCATCGTTTTTCTCAACGGCATCCTCATGAATATGCATTCCTGGCAGGCGCAGCGCGCGTACTTTGCCGACCGGCACCCGTGTCTGTTTCATGATTTCCGGGGGCAGCTCAATAGCGGGAAGGGTTTTGACGAGCGCGACCTGTACATCCACGTGGAAGATCTGGCCCAGCTACTGCGGGCGCTCCGCGTAGAGCGCTGCCACTTGGTGGGCACTTCTTACGGTGGTGAAATCGCCATGCTGTACGCCTTGAAACACCCGCAACAGGTTCAATCACTGAGCGTCATCGCCTCGGTGAGTGAGACGGATGAGTTATTGCACACGCAAGTCAAGTTATGGCGCGACCTCTCCTTCCAGCCGGGCTTGCTGCACGATGCGGTGATGGGATACACCTATTCGGCTACTTACATCGCATTGCATGCCGAGTTGCTGAGGGAGCGGCGCCGGCAGTTTCAACAGCTGCCGCAAAGCTTTTTTTCCGGTTTCGAAGCCCTCTGCGATGCCTTCCTGAAAATCAATGTTACCGAAAGCCTGCCCGGGATCCAATGCCCTACGCTGGTGATAGCTGCGGAGAACGATATCCTCAAACCCCTGCGCTACAGCCGGGTAATTGCCCACCGCATTCCCCGTTCCCGCCTGGAAATTATTCCCGGCGCCGCCCACGGCATCGTCATCGAACGGCCCCAAGATATCAATGAGCTAGTGGGAACTTTCCTGGAAGAAGGGCACAAGCTCTAAAATTCCACCTCTATAGCAAAATTAAGCGTTCGATCCATCGGCCAATACCAAAAATTGTTGGGGGCGCCCGTAGCGGTCTTCGTAGGTGATTTCCCGTAAAAATTGGTAATAATAGCCCCAGGAGGCGCGCAAGTGTGCTTTGGATGTTAGGTTGCGCTTGATCCGAAGACGGGGCGAAACATACATTTTGCTTTTGGGAGCGTAATGAGTGGCGCGCAAACCGCCGCGCAACTCCCACTGTTGCGCGACCGGTTGGTCCCACTGGCCGAAAATAGCTTGTTCTGAGGCGTCCTCGCCGGCGTCGAGCAAGCGTTGATCATCGACCCCCAGGCGGAGCTCGGCCGCTTGCCAGGCGCCCTGGTAGCCCACCATCCACTTGGCCCCGGAAGGCAGTAACCCTCGTTGCTGCATGCGGATATTCCAGCCGCTCATATCATTGAGACGGCAAATGCTCGGTGATGATGATGGAGTCCGCCCTACGATGGGCATGTAGCTGAAAGCTACTGCACGTGCAGGTTGCGAAAACCACGATCATGCCGATGTACCATCCCGGTTTTGCCAACATTGGATTCGTTTATTACTTTCCTTCGCTGCGGATAACATTATTCTGGTTACTATTGGCGTTGGTTGCCTTCACCTTTACCGCCTGCGAAGAAGGCGCTTCACTCCATGACATGGAAGCTTCGGTGGAAGAAGCCGCCGAAGGGGCGTTGCGCGGCGCCTTAGAAGCACCTTACGGGGGGCGAAAGGTCTGATGGGGCGGCGGCCCCGTTGTTTCACCCTAGTTTTTCCCCTGGAGCTCGTTTTTCCCGACGGTGCGACCGTCGAGCTAGCCGATCGCCGGGAACTGTTGGAAACGAGCCGGAATGGGAAGGCGGAAAATCCGGATGCGGAAGATCGCCCGAGCCTTGCGTTCCCCTACGAGGTGACGCTCGCCGACGGTACGGTGGCAACCATTAGTAATGAGGATGACCAGGCGGCTTTGTTGAGCGATTGCCGGGCGGACCGCCCCGATTTACCGGTATTGGAGATTAGGCCTTGCATTAAGCTGATTTATCCGGTGGAGATTGCCTTTCCCGATGGCTCTACGGCCGAAGCCGGGGATCGCCGGGCGACGTTAAACCTGTTGATAAGATGGCGTGAGGAGAATCCGGATGCGGAGTCCCGGCCGGAGCTGGTTTATCCGGTGGAAGTAGAACTGCGCGACGGTGCGATAGAGATGGTCAACAGCGCCGAAGAATTCGCCGCGCTGCGGGAAGGGTGTCCGGGCCGCCGGGCGGGACGTATCCTGCTGGGCGTACGCGATTGCTTTAGGGTTCAATTTCCGCTGGCCTTTGAATTGCCTTCGGGCCGGACGATCCGGGTAGCCAACCGCTCCGAGCTCCGTCGTTTCTTGCACCGGCGGAATAGCGGCCCTCGTCCTTCGCGCAGACACCCACAGCTGGTTTTCCCCATCGAGATTAAATTCGAAGAGGGGCAAACCGCAAAGATCGAAGACGAAGACGCACTGCGCGAAGCGATTGCGAGTTGCGTCGAAGGAGACGAATAAGGATAGTATAAGGACGGATAATCATCAAGCTGCAGATACCATCCTGATACTTGATCGGCGGGGCGCTTTCGGGGGGCTCCGCCTTTTTATAGTTTGTCAATCCAACATTTGTGCGTTCTGACTTGGCGGGCTATTCCTCGCCGACGCGCTCGACCTCGGTAACGAGGTACTCCGTTTTGCCTTGCCAGGGCATGGCGTTGTATACCTGGCGGTATTCGAGGCGTACTTTTTCTCCTTCGTACTTTTGCATCTCTTCGTAGAGTGCTTTTTTCCGGACGGAGAAAGCCCAGATGTTGCCCACGTTGCCTTCTGCGGGATCGGCGTCGAAACCACCGAGGTTGAGTTGCCCCTCGTAGGTTTTCCAGACGAAGCCTTTACGCGACAGCTTAATGAGGATGCCCGCCCGGGATCCCTCGCTGTAGGTCCAGTTGGAGACCCAAAGAAATGCGCTTCCCCCGAGGAGGGCAATGACAATCAGCCATAGCAACAGCTTGCGCAAGCCCCGGCCGACCCGCCGTAAACCGCTTTTGACAACTTGTTGGTACTCGCTCATGTGTGGTGAAGATTGAAGTTGTTGGTAAAGTTACGACGCTTGGGCTTAAGGAAGGTCACTTTGGCGGGGCTTTGTGGTGCATGCTGCGCATAATTTTTCCATTGGGTTGGGCGAAGGCGAACGCCATTTTGGGCGTATTGTGGGCAAAGGCGTAGTTCCCGTTCTTGTCGATGCCGATTAATCCGGCTTTTCCGTCGATCCGTTCCGTCAACTGACGGATGGTTTCCGTGGCCGCTTCGTGGGCTGGATAGCGCCCGAGCAGGTCACAACAAGTTTTGCTAAGCACCATTTTCATAATCGATTCTCCCCATCCGGTGGCCGAGACGCCTCCCGAGGCGTTGTCGGCGTAGGCCCCGGAGCCCGCGATGGGGCTGTCGCCTACGCGTCCCACCAGTTTGCGGGGGGTGCCGCCGGTTGAAGTAGCGGCAGCCACATTGCCCTCCCGGTCCAATGCCACGGCGCCGACGGTATCGCCGGGGCGGCGATCGAAAGGGTGGTGGGTGCGGAAGTTATCGTCCTTTTTGATTTGGTCGTAAAAGACGAGTTCGCGTTGGGTGAGCAGCGTTTCGGTGGGTACTTCGCGGAAGTTTTGCTGCAGGGCGAAGCGGCGCGCCCCATGACTGACGAGCAGGCAGTGCTCGCTGGCTTCCATGATGCGCCGGGCGATACTAACTGGGTGGAGGAAATTGGGCAAGGCGCCGACGGCGCCGTAGTCCAGCTTTCGGCCGTCCATAATCATGGCGTCCAGCTCGATCTGTCCGATCTCATTGAGAAACGCCCCGTGCCCGGCGTCGAAGGTGGGATCTGCTTCCATTATGCGTACGGCATTTTCTACGGCATCCAGCGCGCTGAGGCCTTCCCGGAGTTTCGGGAAGGTTTCGTGTACGGCGCGTTCGATGCCGGCGAGGTGGGCGGCGTCGAGCTCATCGGGGATGTCCCAGGCGCCGCCGTGTACGATGAGTTTTGGGTTGGGCATAGTATTCATTCAAAAAGCTCTAAATTACAAAGGGATCATGCGGTTGCCCGTCAGGATCGTCAGTGGGTTTAGCGCCTGGCCGTCCCATTCGCCAAACAGGCGGATTGGTGATCCGCCACTGGCCGCCAGCAGTTTCCATCCCGTTTCTGGGAAGGCGCGCAGGGAGATGGCCTTTCGGTTTTGGTCGATCAGGCGCCACTGTTCTCCCTCGTAAACCGGAATGGATTCGTTCAGTAGCACGGGAAAGCGAAAAATCCAGGGATGGGCGGCGTTAGCCTCCGCAAAGCTATCGGCCATAGCGTTCAAGTTGTTGTAGCCGGCCCGGGTTTCGAAAACCTGATGAATGGGCGCGTAACTTTTCACCAAGGCCCGCAATGGGTAGCTGGAGGGGTAATAAGCCAGTTCGGCTTCCAGTTGCTGACCGGCTTTCCAGTCGATATCGAAGGATTGCTCGCCCCAGGCGAAATCCAGTAACAAAGCGAAGGCGCCCTGCTGGGCGCCCAGCAGCCAGCTGCGGCGGAAGCGCAAGTCTTCTTCCTGACCGGTCATCTGCCCGATCACCAGCCAGCGATCGGTGATGCCGCTTCGGGCCAGCACTTCGTTTTTTTTGGTGCTCATGCCGGCAAAGGAGAGGACTTCCCGCACCATTCCCGCCGGCAGGTATTCCTGACGCCGGAAGGCCTGCGCGAACAGATACAAGTCGCCGATCATTTCCAAGGCGCGGCCGTATTCGTCCTCTTGTTGTAATTGGCGGCCCAGGTGGCGAATTTTTCGGGCGACGCCGCCCAGTTTGGCGTCTACCATATTTTTGGCGAAGGCTTCCCACTGGATTTCGGGCATGCCGTAGGCGGCGGCTAGTCCCTGACGCAAGAGATCGTTTAACCAAATATCTAGTTGATCGACGCCCGACTGCATGAGTTGGAGGCGGGCGTCGCGATTGCGGGCGCGTTGCAGGGCGTTTTGGCGTTCGGCTTCCCGGCGGGCTTCTTCGGATTGCGGTTGCTGCCGCCGTTGTTGCCATTGCCGGAGCCAGAGCGGGGTTTCGGTGGTCAGCAGCCAGTCATCGGAGGGTTCCAGGTACCGGATAAGCAGGGCGATCGCGTGTTTGCAGGGATGTTTAGGGCTGGGGCAATTGCAGTAGAAGGTTTCTTCTTCCAAATCTACGGCGACTTGGTGGCGTCTTACGCCCCGGCTCATGCAAGCGCCCCAGATAAAGCGCCGGTTGGTGGCCAGCTCCGGCCATCGCCCCCGCGCCAGTAGCCGGCGGGCGCGCTCCAGCGTTGGCTGATCCGGTGCGATTTGCACTAATTTTTCGTAAGACCATTTCATTCTTCATCTTCAAAGTCCTCAATCAGAATGCCGAGGGCCATCATTGCCTTTTCGGAAGCCGTTTGTTCGGCGCTTTTCTTGTTGAAATCGTCGGCCGTGGCCAGCTTTTTGCCGTCGATCATGACGGCGACTTTGAAGCGGTCGCGTTTTTCGAATTTGTAGCGCGCCAGCAGTTTGTAGCTCACCGATTGGCCGTTTTTCTGGCACCATTCCAGCAGCTGGCTCTTGTAATTGTCGTCCACTTTTTCCAGTTCGTGTACGTCGATGTAATTGCGCAGCACCTTGCGCACGACGAAGCGGCGGGTGCCGTGGTATCCGCGGTCGAGGTAAACGGCGCCCACGAGGGCCTCTACGGCGTTGCCCAGCATGGAACGGCTCAGTCGGGTTTGGTTGTATTCGGCCAGGATGAGTTCCAGGCCCATTTTGTCTCCGATTTTATTGAGGGCTTTGCGCTTGACGATTTTGGAGCGCATTTTCGTCAGGAAGCCCTCGTTGCTGTTGGGGTACTTTTTGAACAGGTACTCGGCGATGATGGTGCCCAGTACGGCGTCTCCCAGGTATTCCAACCGTTCGTTATTCTGGATGGCGTAGGCTTTTTCGGAAGCGGTAGACTTGTGCGAAAAAGCCAACCGGAAGATATCCAGGCTTGCCGGCGTAAAACCGAGCAAGGAGCGTAACCTGCCGGCAAAGTGTTTATCGGGAGACAGGTAGCGGTTGTAAAGTCTCAGAATGAATCGCAAAACAAACGATTATGGTGAAGAAATATTCACCACCTTGGTGTCAACGACATGGAAGACCTTCCGACTTGCGGGCAAACGGGATAAGGGCGCTGCAACGGTGCTTTTGAGGGAGCTGCTCTTTGATGACTTCTGAGGGTGCGAAATTATCAAAAAACAGTTATCCGGGGGCGAAGTTGCCTGTCAACCCTCGCCGGTCGTTTTTGCCTGCCGGGCTCGGATCTTGCTGTCGATGTTTGCTGCGGCGCACGCCATTGCGTTTCAGCCGCGCTTATTAAGGTGGGGCGAAAATGCATCGCCTTTTATTCTTCGTACTTTTTGAAGATCGCGCTGGCGTTGTGGCCTCCAAAACCAAAGGTGTTGCTGAGGGCCACATTTACCGTGCGTTCTTGTGCTTCGTTAAAGGTCAGGTTCAGTTTGGGGTCGATGTTGGGATCATCCGTAAAGTGATTGATCGTCGGTGGTGCAAAGTTATGATTTATCGCCAGAATGCACGCAATAGATTCGAGGGCGCCGGCCGCTCCCAGCAGGTGGCCAATCATGGATTTGGTGGAGCTGATATTCATGCGGTAGGCCTGATCGCCGAAAACTTCCTGGATGGCCTTGATTTCGGCGACGTCGCCCAGGGGGGTGGAGGTGCCGTGGACGTTGATGTAGTCGACCTGCCCCGCATCGATTTGAGCGTCTTTCAAGGCGATCCTCATTACTTTGGCGGCTCCGACACCTTCGGGATGGGGGGCGGTGATGTGGTGAGCGTCGGCGGTGGCTCCGCCGCCGATGATTTCGGCGTAGATCTTGGCGCCCCGCTTTTTGGCGTGTTCGAGTTCTTCCAGGACGAGGCATCCGCCGCCTTCTCCGAGCACGAAGCCGTCGCGATCGTGATCGAAGGGGCGGGAGGCGGTGAGGTAATCGTCGTTGCGGGTGGAGAGGGCCTTCATGGCGTTGAATCCGCCAACGCTGGCCTTACTGATGCTGGCTTCCGAGCCGCCCGTAACGATGATGTCATTGCGTCCCAGGCGAATGAAGTCAAAAGCATTGGAAATGGCGTGGGTGGAAGAAGCGCAGGCGGAAACGGTGCCGTAGTTGATGCCCCGGAATCCGTACTTGATGGAGATGTGGCCCGCGGCAATATCGATGATCATTTTGGGGATCATAAAGGGATTGTACCGCGGCGTACCGTCGCCGGTAATAAATGCTTCGATTTCTTTTTCCAGCGAGCGCAGCCCACCGATTCCGGAGCCCCAGATGACGCCGATGCGGTCGAGGTCGAGCTGATCCAGGCGCTGATCGAGCCCGGAATCGCGAATCGCCTCCTCCGTCGAAATCAGTGCGTACTGCGCAAACTTATCCAGACGGCGGACTTCCCGGCGGTCGAGGTAATCTTCCGCCTTGAAATCTTTGAGCTCGCAAGCGAAGCGGGTTTTGAAATTGGTGGCGTCAAATTGGGTGATGGGGGTGGCGCCACTGGCGCCTTTCTGCAACCCCTCCAGGTACTCCTTGATATTGAGGCCGATCGGGGATAATGTCCCAAGGCCCGTGACTACAACCCTTTTCATAAGTAGAAATTTGAAATTCCGCTACCTTCAGCATCATCCACGATTCGTGATCTCTATGAT
>CAYWHT010000036.1:0-6492 GCA_964458135.1 uncultured Saprospiraceae bacterium
AAACGGCCCAATGATCTTATAACAGCCGGGGCAACACTATTCCCTCCCACACTCCAGGCTCTGGTTAACGACCTGGGTCAGATCGGAACCCTTGAGCATGTTTTGGTGCAGTAGAGCCAGGTTGTACAGATAATTCGCCACTTCTTTACACCGCTCCTGGTCTTCGGCGCCGGCGATCTTTTGCGCTACCAAGGGATGGTTGGTGTTCACCACTACGTTGAAAGTATCGGGGAAGTTATCGAATTGCATGCCCTGTAAAGCCTGCATTTCTTTCATGCGCCGCATAAACTCGGGGCGCGTGATCTGTACGGGAAAATCTTCGGGCGACATGGGGCGCAAGGTCACGCTGCCTCCCGAATCACCGGCAATTTCTTCAAATAGCGCTTGCACCTGTTTTTCCTCTTCCTCGTTGAGTACTGATTCCTGCTCTTCTTCCTTGGGAATCAGTTTATCTACGGTATCGGCATCCACCCGGGTGAAGGTGAGGTCGCCCTGCTTGTACTCCAGCTGCTGCAGGTAATGATTGTCGATGACATTGTCGAACACCAGCACGTCGTACCCTTTATTGCGGCAAGCCTCGATCTGAGCGTGGTGCTCGGCGGGTTGGTTGGTATATAGGACGACCAACTTATCGTTTTTATCCTTCTGGTTATCCTGGATGTGCTGCTTGTACTCCTCCAGGGTGAAGTGCTTGTCGTCCACGTTGGTCAGCAGGGCAAATTCCTGGGCGCGCTCGTAGAATTTCTCGTCGGTAATCATGCCGTACTTCACGAATACGCCGAGATCCTTCCACTTCTGCTCGTAGTCTTCACGCTGCTTTTTAAACAGCTCGCTCAACTTATCCGCCACCTTCTTGGTGATGTAGCTGGTGATCTTTTTGACATTGCGATCGCTTTGCAAATAACTGCGCGAGACGTTGAGAGGAATATCGGGAGAATCAATAACGCCGTGAAGCAGGGTCAAGAATTCGGGCACGATCTGGCTGACGTCGTCCGTGACGTAGACCTGATTGCTGTACAGCTGGATCTTGTTTTTCTGGACCTCAATGTTCTGACCCAATTTGGGGAAATACAGGATCCCGGTCAGATCAAAGGGATAGTCAATATTGAGATGGATCCAGAACATCGGGGGCTGACTGAAGGGGTACAACTCGCGGTAGAAGTTTTTGTAATCTTCATCCGTCAGCTCGTTGGGCTGCTTTTTCCAGGCCGGGTCGGTATTATTGATGATATTGTCAACCTGTACCTTTTTCTCTTCTTTCTCTTCTCCCTCGCCTTCGCTAATTGTTTCTTCCCGAACGCCAAACTTGATCGGCACGGGCAAGAACTTGCAATATTTGTTGAGCAGCTCGGATAAGCGGCTTTCCTCGCTGAACTCCTTATCGTCTTCGTTGAGATACAAAACTACGTCGGTACCCCGCTCAGCTTTATCGATTTCTTCCAGGGTGTAGGCCGGATCGCCCTCGCAAGTCCATTTCACCGCCTGGGCGTCGGGTTGGTAAGATTTGGTGTATACCTCCACTTTATGAGCCACCATAAATGCCGAGTAGAAGCCGAGACCAAAATGGCCGATGATGTTGCTTTCATCTTTGTACTTTTCGAGGAATTCTTGGGCGCTCGAAAAGGCCACCTGGTTGAGGAATTTTTTAACCTCCTCGGAGGTCATCCCGATGCCACGATCCCGGACGGTGAGTTTCTTATTCTCGGGATCGTTGATAATCTCGATGGTGGCATCCCCGATTTCCTCTTTCAATTCTCCCCGGTTGGCTAGGGTCGACAACTTATTGGTGGCGTCGACCGCATTCGACACCAATTCCCGCAGGAAAATTTCGTGATCCGAATAGAGGAATTTCTTAATGATGGGAAAAATATTCTTAGTCTCTACGGAAATGTTACCCTTCTCCATAAACGATAGATTTTATTTGTACCAAACTGTAACCAAACCCCGTGCCAGCCGTATAATTATGACAAAATGGCGGAAACGATTCCGCAAGAGGCTTTATTTTAAAAGTATTCACCGCAAAAACTTTGATAATTACGCAATAAATACCTAATTTGCCTTCGATTTGAGCAGGCAATCTTTCCTAAAAGAGAGCAGATAAAGAGAGGTCTTGAGGAGAATGAATAGCTCTTCTCTCAAAAGGTTCTACGTACCTAAATTCCAACATCAACGGTTCCAGAAAGAAGCTTCCGGATTAAAGAAATTCCTGTTGCCAGGGTTTCCTGTATTCCGGTAAAAAAGGAGGGAGTCGAAGCGATTGCTTCAACTCCTCCGTGAGTTTCAATGCCTAAAGCGTTTTCTTTAGGTTGAGCAATAAGACCAACACAATGGGGGGGATCGTTGGTCTTTTGCTCACCTTTTTGAATAAGAACTTTAGGGTCGTCAGACCTTAAGGGGTGAGTGAGACCAGTTCAACGGGGGGTAGAACTGGTTCTCACCTCACTTTTTCTCCACTCTCCACCCTTCTAGTCATGAAGTCCTAGCAAGTGAGATGCCCTGGAGAACACAAAGCTTTCCCCGAGCAAATATCAAGGGGTTATGAGTGGAATTTCTTATACAGGGGTTGAAGGACTGTTCGGAGGGATTTGGCTAGTGATATTAGATTTAGCCTTAGCCGCCTTAAATATAGTTTTTTTTTACTTTCGTAGCTATTCTTAGCCTGACAATTTTTAGTGGAAACCTAAAAAAGAGCGAGCCCGGCACGATTTTGCCGGGCTCGCTCTTTTTAGAATGGGCGCCCACCAACTCGCAGATCAATTGCCCGGAGGCCCCATGGGTTGATTTTCGGTAGGCTGTAGTTTGTAGGGTTCAAACATTTGCTGCAGCTTTTGCAAAAATTCATCATCCCCTTCCTGCCGCGCGGCGCGTTGTAATCCTTCCTGTACATTTTGGAAATAACTAAAATCGCTACCGTAGCTGGTGCGCAGTAGTTCCTGATCCAGAGATTGGTAAAACTCCAGGTGATCGGCCGTCTCCCTGGCCAGAATCTCCATATGGGGCTTGGCCTTGTCGTAAAGGCCGGCGTCGAGATAAATGGAGATCATCGTCCAGGCTCGGTAATCGTAGGGGAAGTTCATGTGCGGAAATGCCTCAAAGTACTTGTCCACCAACTCTACGGACCGGGTGGAATCTCCCGCGTCGAGGAATTTTTCCGCGGTGCGGCGTATTGCGAGATAGTGACTTTGAATAGATGGAGCGTAGCTGTCATCCACAAACAAGTCATACTTGTCAAAGTTGCCCCATTTAAACTTGTTCATGACATTGTTGTACACAGCTTCTTTGTTGACTCTGCCACTACCCACCAAGCCGTACTGTTGATCCTGACTATCCGACCTGACCGGCACGATTTTCAGGGCCAGCCCTTCCAACTGGCTATAGGATCTTAGACCGAACATCTTGTCCGGCCGGCAGGTCACGGCGAAATAGATTGGTCGTTCTCCAAAATTGGAGCCGATGATATCCAGGATCGCCAGTTCGTCTTTGGTCAGGTAGTTTTTATTGGCCAGGTTAATTGGAATCTCATTGACGATATTGGCGGTATCCTGTATGCCGACGAGCTCGTTGGCCAGTACTTTAGATCTATTAACCGGAATAAAAGTATTTCTGGTAGGCAGAAAGCTTTCGGCTTCCCTTCCTCCCTGCAGACGTACCGGATGCCGTTCGCCGATAAATCGCAGAACGGATTGCAGGGGCATTTTGCGGTTGCCGACTTGCTGACCGCCGTAAACTACGGAGTTGCGCTTTTTACCCCGGTAGGCTTCCGACGGAATCGTCATTTTGATGGCCGGAGATTCGTTGATTTTACGGCGAAGGCCGTCGATGTACCAATCCACCGCAATCAAGCTCAGGTTGACTACCCGCACATCCGGCCGGATGCCTTCCACTTCCTGGGCGTACCACAGCGGATAAGTATCGTTATCCCCGTAGGTAAAGACAATCGCGTTGGGCGCGCAGGATTGCAGGAAGTTGTTGGCGTAGTCCCGGGCTCCCGTAGTGAAGCGACGGCTATGATCGTCGTAATTCTCAAAGCCCATCAGCAGGGGCGCCGCCAAAACTACAGCCGATGCCAGTCCCGCCGCCACGCTTCCCGAAATCCGTTTACGCAACAACTCAAAGAGGGCCAGCACCGCCATACCCATCCAAATGCAATAGGTGAAAAAGGAGCCCGCCAGCACGTAGTCGCGCTCCCGCGGTTCCCGCGGCGGTTGATTGGAATAAACGATAATGCCGATACCCGTAATGACGAAAAGGGCCAGGATGCCAATAAATTCGTTTTGACTACGAGAATAGTGAAAAAGCAATCCGATCAGACCGAAAATGAAAGGCAAAAGATAATAGCGATTATAAGCCTTGTGCTTTTTCATGGCCTCGGGCAACTTATCCATATTGTGCAGCCGGGCTTCATCAAGGGGTTTGATGCCGGTCAGGTAATGCCCCTGGGATTTATTCCAGGGTTCGTACCCCTGCTCTCCGTTCTGGCGGCCGGAGAAATTCCACATAAAATAGCGCCAGTACATCCACCCCAGCTGGTAATTGACAAAAAAGCTGATGTTATCGCCCTGATTAGGGCGGTTGGGCGGAAGGGGCGCCCGGGGATCCAATCCCATCCACTCCTTGTACAGTTGGGCCCGGTTTTGGGTGTAATCACCCATCCGGGGGAATAACATCTTATCCTTATCGTTAAATTCGTATTCAATCTTATGATCGACGATTTCGTACCGATCTCCCACTCGACCGTACCGGTCTTCAAAAGTGGAATTGGTGGGTTGTGCGGCAAAATGCGGGCCGTAAAGCAGGGCGCGTTCTCCGTATTGCTCCCGGTTGAGATACGGCAACAAACGCATAGCGTCGGAAGGTTCGTTGATATTAATCGGCGTGTTGGCATTGGCGCGTATCACGGTAACGCCAATACTCGAAAAGCCGATTACCGAAAGGGCGGCCCCGATGATCAGGTGCTGCAGGATTGGGCTTTGCCGCCGGTGGGCGTAGCGAAGCCCAAAGAAAACGATGGCCGCAATGATCAGCACGGTAGGAATCAGGCCCGTGTGGAAAGGCAGCCCCAAACCATTGACCGCCAAGAGCTCCATGGCGCGCCAGAGCCGGGGAATGCCGGTAATTACCAGTACCTGCAAGCCCACAATGATGGCGCCTCCTACGCCAGCCGCAGCGACGATGCCCCAAAACGTATGCTCCTTGTGCCGCTTGAAATAATAGAACAATGCCAGCGCCGGAAATGTAAGTATACTGAGAAGGTGCACACCGATGGACAATCCGGCCGCGTAAACCGAAAAGATCAACCAGCGGTCGTGTTGCGGATCATCCGGCAAGCTATACCATTTGATGGTCGACCAGAGCGTGAGCGTCGTGAAAAACGTAGACATGGCGTACACCTCGCCTTCCACCGCCGAAAACCATACCGAAGTCGTAAAGGCGGAAGCAAGACCGGCCGTAATCCCGGCGCCAGCCAACGCAATGGCCTGGGGCGTCATGACCTCCCCCTGCCGGCCAACCAGCGCAATGCGACCCAAAATCATGGTTATCCGGGCAATGAAAAAAGCGGCAAAAGCCGTGCATAAGCCCGACAACAGATTGACCGCAAAAGCGATATCGGCAGGATCATCCGAAAGGATTTCCGCAAACCAGGTGAACAAGCGCCCGATCAACAAAAATAAGGGCGCGCCCGGCGGGTGAACTACCTGCAGCTTGTAAGCTCCCAGAATGAATTCCCCGCAGTCCCAAAGACTTCCCGTGCGTTCGGCGGAGAAGAAGAAAACCATCGCCGCCACGGCGAAGACCAGCCAGGAGGCAACGTTTTTAATACTTTTATAGGATCCCATCGATCGGTCGGAATTTGAAATTCATTTGCTCCTTCAAATACGGATAATGATTACTGATCCGGAGCTTTTTTGGATTTTGGTATTGAACTGCAAAACTAATAAAATATTGTAGACCGGGTAGAAGCACTACCTTTACATTAAACGGCAAAACTTATGTTAAAATTAATCTTCACCGGCCTGATGCTCTACCTTTTATACCGGGTATTTTTTGCTCCCGCTAAAAAGGAAAACACCAACCGGCCAATGGAAGACCGCCAGGGGGAAGACGAGATCGTCCTGCGCCGCTCTTCCCGTAAAAACGACGACGATTCCGGGGAATACATCGATTATGAAGAATTGGACTGATCTCAACATCGGTGAGCTGGTCATATACTAGTACAACCAGTTTATCGCCTTTAACAAGCCCCCCGGCCTACCCGTACAGGAGGATAAGACGGGCGATGCAGCGCTGGTTAAGCTGGCAGAAAGCTACGCCAAACGCAAACTCCACCTCATCCACCGCATCGACCGCCCCACCAGCGGGGTTGTGCTTTTCAGCCGAACGATGGGCGCTCTGCAATTCTTAAACGCACAGTTCCAGGAGCGCAGCGTACGCAAAACCTACCTGGCCGTCGTCAAACAAGCCCCGCCCCACGAAGCGAGCGCCCTGGAGCAC
>CAYWHT010000036.1:6502-13868 GCA_964458135.1 uncultured Saprospiraceae bacterium
CCTCAACTACCGGCTGCTTGGCCAGAGTGAATCTTACCATCTGCTGGAGATCGACCTGCCCACCGGCCGCCATCACCAGGTACGCGCCCAGCTGGCGGCCATCGGCTGCCCCATCAAAGGCGACGTCAAATACGGATTCCGGCGCGGTAATCCGGATCGCTCCGTACATTTGCACGCCTGGAAATTACAGTTTGAACATCCCGTAGCCCATACCACCGAATCAATAACGGCCGAACTACCGGATGACCCGGTATGGAATGCTTTCCGCAATACGATTGATCGCAATGGAGATACTGCTTAAATACTTTCCCGGCCTGGACGAGCAGCAGCGCCGCCAATTCTGGCAACTGGGACCACTCTACCAAGAATGGAACCAAAAGATCAATGTGATCTCCCGTAAAGACATCGACCACGTTTACGAACACCATATCCTGCACGCCCTGGCCATCGCCAAATTTATCCGGCTGAGGCCCGGCGCGCGCATCCTCGACCTGGGCGCCGGCGGCGGCCTGCCCGGTATCCCCCTCGCCATCTATTTTCCCGCCACCCACTTCACCCTGATCGACGGCACGCGCAAAAAAATTAAAGTGGTCGAAGCTATCGCCGCCGAATTGGGGCTCGACAACATCGCCGCCCGCCAGGAAAGGGCCGAAGAATGCCGCGAACAATTCGACTTTGTAGTCGCTCGCGCCGTAGCGAGTATCGACAAATTGGTGAGCTGGAGCTTTCCCCTTATCCATGACCGACAACGCCACGCTTTTCCCAACGGATTAATCGCTCTCAAAGGGGGCGACCCAAAATCCGAAATTCGCCAATTGGGGCGCCATCACTATACCGAAGTCCAGCCCCTATCCAAGTACTTTAGCGAAGACTACTACCTGGAAAAATATTTGCTCTACGCCCAGGCTTGAAACTGATGCATTTTTTTCTTAAATTATCTATTGTTTGGATTGTACTTTTATAGTCTGACAACTCAGGATTTGTGAAAATATGACGCCGCTATTTTTTCGGCTGGCAAGGCGGAAAACGTAGGCATAGCCTAAGTTCTGTCGAGGCTTTCCAACGCAGCAAGGCGGAACTCCGAGGAGCGAAGCGACGATCAGCGAAGCTAAAAAGAGCAAGTCAGAATTCACAAATTTTGGGTTGTCAGACTATATCTCCGGCTTTTCCGACCGAAACATCCTTTATTCACCGAAGCACCGGACTTCCTATTCGGCAAGGGTGCACTACATCTCCTCAACAAACTTTCACCACCCTGGCTCTGCTCTTTAAGCGGTACGGCTTAAGCAAGGGCAAAATCTGTATTTTGTCGTTAAACAGATATTTTTTATTCTTTTTGGCGGTAAAGTGAGCATCCGGCCTTCCGAAAGTCTTAATTACAAGTGAAAGGTCATTTTTTTCATTCAAAACAAAACACATAACCAAAACACTTTTTGTCATGAAAGCTGTAACTAGTCTCGGAAAATTTCTGTTCGCCATTCCCATGTTGATTTTTGGATTGTTCCACTTTATGAACGCCCAGGGTATGGCGGGCATGGTGCCCATCCCCGGCGGAGTGATCTGGGTATACGTTACGGGAGTCGGATTGTTGGCGGCCGGTGTGAGTATGCTGATCGGTCGCCTGGATAAGCTGGCTACCGTCCTTCTGGCGCTGATGCTCCTGATCTTCGTATTCGCCATTCACCTGCCCGGAGCGATGGAAGGCAATCAACCGAGCACGAGCAACCTCCTCAAAGATCTGGCCCTGGCCGGCGGCGCACTTATGTACGCCCACGGATTGGCCAGAGATAATCAAGCGGTTGGATAAAATATTGTTGATTGGTTGATCCGTTGAGTCGTTGATTTGTTGCCAGTCAACAGATCAACGACTCAATGATTCAACACTCCCAATGCGATACTTCGCCGAATTAGCCTACAACGGCCGCAACTACTACGGGTGGCAAAAGCAACCCGACGACGCCAGCGTGCAGGCCACCCTGGAAAACGCGCTTTCCACCATCCTGAACACTCCCCTCGAAGTCGTGGGATGCGGCCGTACGGATGCGGGGGTGCACGCCGGGCAATACTACATCCACTTCGATTACGGGGGGGCTTTCCCCGAGGCCTTTCTTCGCCGGCTCAACAAATTTTTGCCGGCGGATATTGCGGTTTACCGCATCTTTAGGGTGCGCGGCGATGCGCACGCCCGTTATGATGCTTTGCTGCGCAGCTACGCCTACTATACCGACCTGGAAAAAAATCCTTTCCGCACCCATACGGCTTACCATTATCCATATCCCGAACCGCCCTCCTTTGATGCGCTGCAACAGACGGCGGAGCTGTTAGGCCGGTATGAGACCTTTTTCCCCTTCTGTAAAAGCAATACCGACGTCAAAACCATGCGATGCGCCATCAAGCGCTGCGAGTGGGAGCAGCCCGACCCCCGGCGGCTCATCTTCCACGTTTCCGCCGATCGCTTCCTGCGCGGCATGGTGCGCCTGATGGTGGGGGCCTGTCTCAACGTGGGCATGGGCAAGCTGGAGCTCGATGCCGTGCAATCGGCCATGGACCGGCAGGAACGACTGGAAAAAAGTTGGAGCGTACCCCCCCAGGGATTGTTTCTCACCCGGGTAGTCTATGATTTTAAGGCGATTGGTCTGCGGAATTAGGCGACACACATCCTCTACAAAAAACGATCCCCGCTCGCCATTGAGGCAAGCGGGGATGTTCTTTTTACGGGAGGAGGCATTTATCCTTCTTCTTCCGGCAGGTCATCCGGCAGGTCGTCCCGGCTGATTTCGTTGCCATTCTCGTCGGTAAATACGGTCAGTTTCTGGGCGCCGTTGCGCAGCGTCAGGCGGAATACGGTTTGTCCTTCCTGGGGCAATACGTTTTTGCTGGCCCGGATAAGCTGGTAATCGGGATAGTTGTCAGCTGCGACGTTCTGGATGTCCTGGGGGAGTTCGCCGGAGCGATAATAAGTGGAAACGAGCAATTGTTGTCCATCTTTCGTGTAGCGCGCACGGGTAGGATCACCGCTGTACGGAAAGTTGGCGATGTAGCGGGTGCCGGAGTTGTCGTTCGGTCCGGCAGCCTCCTGCTTGGACCAAGTAACTTCCACACCGGAAAAGGCGGCAGCTTGCGCATCTTTTACGGCCTGGGGCACTTCTGATGCGTCGACTTTACCGGCCGAAAAGCGGAAGCCTTGCGCTTGTACATTAAGGGTGAATACAACAGCCAGGAGCAAAAAACAAATTCTCATGATGCTTCAGATTTTTTTTGGGTTCGTGAATAATGATTACACTCCCAAATGTATCTTCACAACCGCTCCGGGCTAAATCTTTTCAATGAACGGGGGGGATCTTTCAACCTAATGGTGAGCGGCCGACGGGGCCTAAATGTTTGGCTTCGCTGGGCTTGCTTTGTAAAAGGATAGGGTGAAAGATAGCCGTTTTTCAACTCGCGATTCGCATTACCAACTAAACCTCTAAACGCCACCACTTCCGCCGGTCCCGCTGCAACTGGTAAAAAGCATTGGGCGTAGCCCCGAACTCCTGGTAGCGGGTATCTTCGCCGGAGGCGTTGAAATCGAGGATGAGGGGCCGCTGGGCGTGGGTGCGAATGATCATGTCGAGCAGAAAACCAAGGGCGTCTTCGCGGCGGCCCGCATCCGACTCGATGGGGATAAGGCTCAATAGGCGGCCGTGGCTATAGATGAAAAAGTTGATAGCGCAGAGGTCCCCTCCTTCGAAGCGCACGCCGGTGGCGAATCCGCGCCCCCGGTGCAGCACATTGTACATGATGCGTTGCAGGGCGTGGAAGTTGTAGGTTCGGTCCTTTTTTGGGTCGGAAGTGTGTTGCTTGTAAAATTCGGCAACCGCCTCGGGTTGAAGGTTGGAAACCGGCAACAAGGTGCGGTCGCGAGCCGTCTCCAGGCGGTCGGCGAGTACCCGGCCGTAACCAGCACGAATAACTTCGTAAGGAGCGTGGAGCGGGAGTTGGTAATTGGTCTTTTTCCGGATGGAAAAATCCTCCACTTCCTGCGGGCGGTTTTGCTCGTTGAGTACGATATCGATGCGGCGGTAATCCCCAGGAATAGCCTCCAAAAAGGCCTTGATCCGGCGCTGCGAAAGCACGTGAATACTAAAAATGCCCAATTCCCGCATCATCAAGGGTTGATAGAGTTCCCGGGAGTTGAGCAAGCCGTCGCGATGCACCAGCGGGAAAACCGATTCGTAATCGCCCTCTATCAAGCCGTCCCATTCTTTGGCTACGTTGTCAAGAAACCACTTATAGCCGAAAACGTTGCCGTTGCTCGCGTAGTGCACGCAGCTGTCCCATTTGATTTGATCGATATCTTCTCCGCTGACAAATTGAATATTCATAATACGCTCTGCTATCCCGTTTTTGAACATAACCTGCGGATTGCGGGATTGTTTGAACGACAACCCGGCCCGAGCAGAACTAATTAGGGCTTCTAATGTTCATTCTTTTCAGAAAGTGTTGAAAATAATTTAAAAACCAAACATCATGAAAAGTGTCATCACCTGCGATATGGAAGGGGTGATTCTCTCCTTCAATAAAGGCGCGGAGGAAATGTTCGGGTACCGGGCGGAGGAGTTGATCGGCAAGAAGCGGGTATCTTTTTTTTCTCCGGGAGAAATCGTTTTACAAAATGTACCCCGCTGGCTGAAAGGAGCGAGTGAAGATGGAGCGTACATTACCAAGACCAAATTTGTGCGCAAGGACGGCGCCCCCTTCAGCGCCCGCATCCGGATTACGCCTACTTTCGCCAACGGCAAAAATAATCCGCAAACGGGCTACTGCGGCGTCACCGAGCGCATTGAAGAACCAGTAGAGCCAAAAATTCACTGGACCACCAAGCTGATCAAGGCTTTGGCGATCACCCGCATGCCATTCCTCTCGGCGGTCATCATGCCTACTTTTATTGGGGCGGCCCTCTCGGCAACTTATTTACTGCCCGGCACGGCGGTGGAAACGTTTAGTTGGAGTTTATTTTTATTGACGTTGCTGGGGGTTTCTCTTCTTCACCTGGGCAGCAACGTCATGAACGATTACTTTGACGTAAAAGACGGCACCGACGAGTTGAATACGGCTTATTTCCAACAGTATTCCGGTGGCAGCCGGGCTATTGAGCTAGGGTTGATTACCTTGCGCCAAACCAAAAGGCTAGGGTTAATCCTCGTGGCGGCTTCCTTCCTCATGGGCCTGTATTTGAGTTGGCTCACGGGTTGGCCCACCCTGCTGATCGGATTGGCGGGTCTCGCCATCGGCTATTTTTACACGGCCCCTCCGCTAAGGCTGGTGGCGCGCCGTGGGCTGGGAGAATTGGGCATTGCCCTGGCTTTTGGTCCGTTGGTAACGCTGGGCACGGCCTACGTGCTGACGCAGGAATTGAGCTGGCTGGCCTTCCTGTCGGGCGTTCCGGCGGGCTTGTTAACCGCCAATATCCTCTTGATTAACGAATTTCCCGACGCGGAGTCCGACGCACTGACGGGGAAGAATCACCTGGTCGTTACTTACGGAAAACAGCGCAGCATCGACATCTACCTGGGCATTCTGGTGCTGGCGTTTCTGGCCACCGCAACCCTGGCGGCATTGCTACCCACTTTCAATATTTTCCTATTGGTAGTGGCGGCAGCTTCCCTAATCATCGGCTTACGAATTGTAGAGCACATCCGCAAGTATTATGACAGCCGGGAGCTGGTAAAGGCCAACGTGAACACCATCGCCCTGAGCGCGCTGACCAGCCTGCTAATGGCAGTGGCGATCCTGTTGGGCTAAGCGGGGAGATAAAGTCTTTAGCAGTTATAGCCTGCCCACCCAAAATTTGTAAATGCTGACTGGCTCCTTTCCGCCTCGCTGCGTAAAAAAGCTTCGGCTATGCCTACCTTTTTTGCCCCTGACCCTGTGTGGTCAGGATCCCGTACTGGCGAGCCGAAGAAATAGCGGCGTTCCATTTTCCCAAATCCTGACTTGGCGGGCTATCAAGTAACCCATCCAAAAATTAAGGTGGGCCCATCTTCATTTTTGGCAGTCTCCATAATTCCACCACATTCCTTATTTTAACATCCATAAAAATCAATACCAGCTATGCAAAAGTTTTACCTACCAGGCCTCTTGGCCGTATGTTTATGGATGCTGCCGGGTTTGTTGTCCGCCCAGGAAAGCATTTCCGAAAAAGTAGAGGACATGCAGGCCTACGAAGGCTATTTTGACTTCTATTGGGATGCCGAAGAAGGTAAGATCTATCTCGAAATCGACCGCTTCGACACCGAATTTTTGTACGTCAACTCCCTTACCGGTGGTGTGGGCAGCAACGATATTGGGTTAGACCGCAACCAATTGGGCGACGACCGGGTGGTGGTTTTCCGTCGCGTAGGTCCCAAGGTGCTGCTCGAACAACCCAATTACGGCTACCGCGCCATCAGCGATAACGAAGAAGAACAGAAATCAGTAGAAGAAGCCTTTGCCAAATCCGTACTGTGGGGGTTTAAGGTGGAAGCCGAAGAAGAAGAGGCCGTTTTGGTGGATCTTACTCCTTTTTTGATGCGCGACGCCCACGGCGTCGTCGATCGCTTGCAGAGCCGCGAGCAGGGTAAGTACAAACTGGAAGCCGATCGCTCGGCGATCTATCTGGATCGCACCCGCAATTTCCCGCAAAACTCGGAATTTGAAGCCCTGCTCACCTTCGTCGGGGAGCCCAAGGGCGGATATATCCGCTCCGTAGCCCCTACGGCGGAGGCCGTTACCGTGCGTCAGCACCATTCTTTTGTTCGGCTTCCCGATGACAATTACGAGCCGCGCGTGTACGATCCGCGTTCTGGCTTCAATAATATCGCCTACCGGGATTACGCTACTCCCATTGAAGAATCACTGGTCAAGCGGTTCATCACGCGGCACCGTCTGCAAAAAAAGAATCCCGAAGCCGCCAGCAGTGAACCGGTAGAGCCCATCGTTTACTATCTCGACCGGGGCACGCCCGAGCCTATCCGTTCTGCTTTGCTCGAGGGGGCCGCTTGGTGGAATCAGGCCTTCGAAGCGGCGGGTTACGAGAACGCCTTCCGGGTGGAAGTACTTCCGGAGGATGCCGATCCGATGGATGTGCGCTACAACGTAATCAATTGGGTGCACCGCTCCACCCGCGGCTGGTCGTACGGCAGCTCGGTCGTCGACCCGCGTACGGGGGAGATCATCAAAGGACACGTGCTGTTGGGCAGCCTGCGGGTGCGGCAGGATTTCCTCATCGCGCAGGGTTTGATTGAAGCCTACGAAAACGGCGCCGAACCCGATCCCCGCATGAAAGAAATGGCCCTGGCCCGCCTGCGCCAACTGTCCGCCCACGAGGTGGGGCACACCCTGGGGT
>CAYWHT010000037.1:0-13806 GCA_964458135.1 uncultured Saprospiraceae bacterium
CTACTGGGATGAGCTCAATTACTTTAAATGGGAAAAGCACCTGATGGTGCCGATTGTCAATTACACCTTTTGGGGCATCCTGTTCCCCCTGGTTTATTTTTTGGTCAGCCGCTATAAATTGCAGCGATCCTCAACGGCCCGGGAGCGCTGGCAAGCCATCCTGGCCAGTGTATTGATGGCCGTAGTGCACGAGTTCATCACCAATTTGGCCTACTTCCTGCCGATGCATTACTCAGGGCTACGCCCTTTTACCAATGAGACCTTTTCCTACGTGATCTGGGCGCAACCCTGGGCCATTTTCAACCGCCTGATCGAGTACTGGATTATTTACGCCGTCATCAGCGCGGTGGATTATCAGCGCAAGTTTCACGATAAACAGGTGGAGCTCGCCCAATTGGAAAGCCAATTATCGGGCGCCAAACTCAGCGCCCTGCGCTTACAACTACAGCCGCATTTCTTATTCAATACCCTGAATACCATTTCTTCTTTGATGGAAATTGACGTACGCCGCGCCCAAAAAATGGTCTCCAAGTTGGGCAGTTTACTGCGCAGCGTACTGGACCGCAACCGCAACAACTGGATCAGCCTGAATGAAGAAATCGAGTTTATTAAAAGTTATCTGGATATCGAGTCCGTTCGCTTCTACGACCGCCTGAAAGTCATCTACGAGGTAGACGATGAGGTGCTCAACTGCCGGGTGCCGGCGCTCATCCTTCAACCGCTGGTGGAAAACGCCGTCAAACACGGCTTTGCCAACCAGACCGGAGAAGGGACGATTACCCTGGCCGCCCGGAAAAAGAGCGACCGCTTGCGGCTGTGCGTACGCGATGACGGCCGCGGCGCCCCCACCACCGATAATCTTTTCGAGAAAGGACTGGGACTAAAAAATGTGCGGGACCGGCTCCGGTTGCTGTATAAGGAAGACTTCGAATTGCAAGTGAAAAGCGCGAGCTCCCAGGGGTTTGAAGTACGAATGATCATTCCGTTCCGCGAGCTGACTCGCTTCTCCCCTTCCGCTCATCATTCACCGGGGTATGCAAATGCAGGAAAGCCATGAAGAAAATCCGGACTATCGTCATCGACGATGAACCCCTGGCGCGGGCCCGCATCGTCAAGCTGTTAGAATCTTACGTTTTTGTAGACCTGGTCGGAGAGGGTAAAAACGGCCAGGAGGCGGTGAGCTGCATGCTGAAATACCAACCCGATTTGGTGTTTCTGGATATACAGATGCCCGACTTCAATGGGTTTGAGGCCCTGCAGCGCGCCGGCATGGAGCAGCTGCCCTTCATTATTTTTGTGACGGCTTACGACCAATACGCCCTCCGGGCTTTTGATGTGCACGCAGTCGACTACCTGCTCAAGCCCTTTGACAATGATCGATTCCATCAGGCGGTCGAACACGCCCGCCAACAAATCCAACTGCGCCAGCAGGCGGTCCTGCAGCGAAAAATGCAACAATTGTTCGAAGAATACCACACTTACCGCCCCGACGCCATAGAACGCATCGAAGTTCAAAAACGCGGGGTCTCCCAATTTGTTCATCTCGACGATATCTACTACATTGAAGCCCATGGCAACTACCTAAAGCTTCATCTAGCCCATAAGAGTTTCTTAATCCGGCAAACCCTGCAGGGCCTGGCCGCCGAAATCGACCGCTCTTATTTCCTGCGGGTGCACCGCTCTCTTTTGCTCAACACCCATTACGTGGAGCACATCCAATATGCCGGTAATAATCAGTACCGCTTTAAACTGAAAAATGGGAAGGCAATCATGTCGAGCCGCAGTCACCGGGAAACCATTGAGGATTTTTTAAAGGACGAAGCCCTCAAACAACGCTTTTTGGGCGAATGATGGGTGGCAGTCGTCACAAAACATTCCACTAATCACAAACAAATTGCGCGCCCCCGGCGGGAGTCTTATTTTTAAGGCGGATAATAACCTAAAACCAGTCTCTTTTTCTTACAGTCACCGTGAAATTACCCGATTTTTTTAATTGATGTGTTGGATGGCCTGACCGGTAAATGCCGGTGCAGGCCATCCTTCTTTAGAGCTTGTTTGGCTTTCTGCCCGCTTTACCAAAAATTCTTTGGATTGCTTTCTTTTCGTTGAGAATTACCGATTAATTTTAGCCGCAACGTCCCTTTACAAATAAATTCCTTTGCAAGATGAATAGGCAAAAGTCAACGATTGTTCTTTGTATTGTTTTAATCTTTGCGGCCTGTCGCCCCACCGAGGAGGGTCCGGTTTACGATACGCAAAAAGTAGCGCGGGCCGATAGCGCCATGGTGGTTGCGCCCCATCCGCTTGCTTCCCGGGTGGGCGTTGATATCCTTCGCCGGGGAGGCAATGCCGTCGACGCTACGGTGGCGGTGCATTTCACCTTGGCCGTCGTCTTTCCCCGGGCCGGCAATATTGGCGGAGGCGGCTTTATGGTCGTACGCCGGGCCGACGGTGCGATCAACTCCCTGGATTACCGCGAAAAAGCGCCCCTCGCCGCTAATAGAGACATGTATCTCGACAGCCTCAAACGCCCGATCGACTCCCTGAGCCGTTACGTTCATCTGGCTTCCGGCGTTCCGGGAACCGTTGCCGGGCTGCAAGCCGCTCACGAACGCTACGGCCTGCTGCCCTGGAGCCGGCTCTTACAACCCGCCATCGACTTTGCGGCGAAAGGATTCCGGATCACCACAACCGAGGCCGAACGCCTCAACCGCTACCAGGAGGCTTTCGTCCAACATAACACCCGCCCCAATGCCTTTATCAACGATCGCGGGTGGCAAAAGGGCGATCGCCTGCTGCAACCCGATCTGGCCAATACGCTGACCCTGATCCAGCAAAGCGGTAAGGCCGGCTTTTACGAGGGAACGACGGCCGACAAGATCGTCGCCGAAATGCAACGCGGCAACGGCATCATCACCCATCAGGACCTCAAAGCTTACGAACCCGAATGGCGCGATCCCGTTACGGTAAATTACCACAACTACCGGATGATCTCCATGCCCCCGCCCTCCAGTGGGGGCATCGCCCTGGGGCAGCTCCTGCGCATCGTCGAGCCGCACCCACTCAAGGATTACGGCTTTCACAGCAGCCAGGCCGTGCATCTGATGGCGGAAGCCGAGCGCCGCGTCTATGCCGACCGGGCCGAACACCTCGGGGATAGCGACTTTTACGAGGTGCCGCAAGACTCCCTGCTCGATTCGTCATACCTGGCCACCCGGATGGCTAATTTTAGCCCCGCCAGTGTCACCCCCAGCGATTCCATCCTCGCCGGTAATTTCGAGCTGGCCGTGGAAAGCTTCGAAACCACCCACACCTCCATCGTCGACCCGGCGGGCAACGCCGTATCCGTCACCACCACCATCAATTCCAACTACGGCAATAAGGTGGTCGTGGGAGATGCCGGTTTCTTCCTCAATAACGAAATGAATGATTTTAGCGTCAAACCGGGCGTGCCCAATCAATTTGGTTTGATCGGCGCCGAAGCCAACGCCATTCAGCCGCAAAAACGCATGCTGAGCTCGATGACGCCCACCATCCTGGAAAAAGACGGGGAATTGTTCATGGTGCTGGGTAGCCCGGGCGGCTCGACCATCATCACGGCCGTTTTTCAGGTCCTGGTCAATGTGGTTGATTTTGGCATGCCCCTGGAGGAAGCCGTCAATGCCGGCAGGTTCCACCACCAATGGCTGCCCGATCGCATCCTGCTGGAAAAAGGCAGTTTGCCCGATTCAACCCGCCAAAAGCTGGAAGCCATGGGCCACCAATTGGAAGAGGTTAACCGAATGGCGGTCGTCAAAGCCCTTATCCGCCAGGAAGACGGCGCCCTCGTCGGCGCCGGAGACCCCCGCAATCCCGACGATCACGCCCAGGGATTTTGAATAGCCTAAAATTTGAAATAACTTTAGTTACTTTTTGGTGAATGGCCCCGGGAGACGATCTTTAGACGTTACTCCCGGGGCGTTTTGAATGGCGCCCGGGCCTCCGCCCTATTCATTACTCATCTGGGAAAGGATGACTCTACTTTCCACCATCTCTACAACCGACTAAGAGCTTGTTAACCCGGATTAAGAGGTTCCATAGGTGGTCATTTGCAGGCCAGCCCAACAAACTCTAATTCCCCCGCACATCCGATCCTCCGGAAGTTTTCAGGTTGGTGATTTCCGGATCGCCGCGGAATTCCACATCGCTGGCGCCGCTCGCTTCGATATCCAGCTTGCCGGTCACGTACACTTCGGCGTCGGAACCGCCGCTCAGGCGAAGCACGCATTCGCCGGTGACTTCCAGGTCCCGGCCGTCGATATCGCTGCCGCCGCTGGCGCGGATGCGCAGGTCCGTTACTTCCCCGCTGAATTCGGCATCCGAACCGCTGGAAAGCTCGAACTCCATCTCCTGGGCGCTGACCTCCAAATTCAAATCGCTACCGCTACTTAATTCGGCGCTGAGGGTCTCCAGTTCCAGGGGGCGGCGCGATTTGACATCCGACCCCTGTCTGGCGCGTAATTCCCGCAAATCCCGGAAGGTGACCAGCATCTCTTTTTCCTTGACCCGGCGGAAACTGGCATCCGCATAAATTTTCAGTACGGCGCCTTCGACTTCGGTGATAATGTATTCGTGGATGTTTTCATCGGCCCGGAGGACTAATTCTTCCGTATCGCCTTGCTGCAGGTACAAGTCAATGCCATCTTCCACTTCAATAGCGGTGAAGCTTCCTGGCTGGCGGGTCTTTTCCACCACCTGGCGGTTGCCGGTGATGCGCTGGCAATGAGCTATTGCGGAAGAAAATAGGATCAGCGAGAAAAGCAATGCGATGTTGGTGAACGTTTGCTTGATCATAGTTAATTTTTTTTAAGGATGCTGTAATCAAGGTGATGGTTGCAACTTAAGCCGTAAGCTCTTAAACCTTAGCCGGCGCCTGCCGTTACCTACCAAAATAAAAAGCATGAAAAGATTTCTCCTCACGACTACCTTCCTGATGCTGGCTACGCTGGCCTGGGCGCAACTGGACAACCTTACGGAATACAACCGGGACCGGCTGGAAAAGCAGCGGGTAAGCATGATGGTCTTGGGGGGTTGGGCCATCGGCAACATTGCCGTAGGGGCTGCCGTATTCCCGCAAAACTCCGGAGAAAAGCGCTACTTTCACCTGATGAACGCCGGTTGGAATCTCGTCAACCTGGGGCTGGCCACCGCGGGTTACCTGAGCGCCGTCAAGGCCGACCCAGCCGGCTTCGACCTTTACCAGAGCGTGCAGGAACAGCATCGCCTACAAAAAATCTTGCTTTTCAACGCGGGCCTGGATGTGGGTTACGTGCTCGGCGGCCTTTACCTGCGGGAGCGGGCCAAAAACGCCGAGAATAATCCCGAAAGGCTGCGCGGATTCGGCAAGTCCATCATTTTGCAGGGGGCTTTTCTCTTCGCTTTTGACCTGACGGCTCATTTCATACAGGCATCCAATAATCCTAAACTCGAGCCTTTTCTATCCGGTCTAATGGTGTCTCCGCAGGGCGCAAGCCTGGTGCTGCAGTTTTAGCGGTTATTTCAGTTTGCCGCGCTCACCCAGTTCAACGACTTCCAGGTCTTTGACTTGTCCGTTATCCAGACTAAAACGCAGCGCCGTGCGCATCCGGTGAAAGCCGTGGTTGCCACAAGCTCCCGGATTGATGTGCAACAAACCGTATCGTTTATCCGGCATGACTTTCAGGATATGGCTGTGCCCGCAAATGAATAAGCCCGGCGGATTTTCTTTCATGACGGCTCTTACCCGCGGACTATAGCGCCCCGGATACCCACCGATGTGGGTCATCCAAACGTCCACGCCTTCCAGCGTAAACCGCAGATCTTCGGGGCAACGGCGCCGGATTTCCGCTCCGTCGATATTGCCGTAGACGGCCCGCAACGGGCGAAAGGCTTCCAGCCGGTCGAGGATCGCGGCGTCGCCAATATCGCCAGCGTGCCAGATTTCCTGGCAGGGTGCAAAGAAATCAAAAACGAACGCGTCTAAGTAGCCGTGGGTATCCGACAGCAGGCCGATGCGAAGCATATTACTTTGGTGGCATTAGTTTCTATTTCCTAAGCGGCAGGATCAATGACAATCTTACCGAATTGCCGCCCCTGGGCCATCCGGTCAAAAGCTTCCTGCCCCCGGGAAATGGGGTATACGGAATCGACGATCGGCCGCAGCCGGCAGCGATCTACAAAAGCCGCCATCTCGCGGAATTCTTCGGGAGTGCCCATCGTACTGCCCCGGATATCGATTTGTTTCCAAAACAGGATTTGTGGGCTCAATTGGTTGATCGCACCCTGGGTGCCGCCGTAGACTACGATGCGCCCCGCCGGGTTGATCACCTTCAAAAATTCCCGGAAACCGTCACCGCCGGCGCTGTCGATCACCAGATCAAAGCCGCCGGCTTCTGATTTGAGTTGTTTGCCCCAATCCGGGTTCCGGTAATTGACTCCGCCTTTTGCGCCGATTTGGGTTGCCTTTTGCAATTTCTCTTCCGACCCGGAGGTTACGTACACTTCGGCGTCCGCCGCCAGGGCGAATTGCAGCGCAAAAAGCGCCACACCCCCTCCGGCGCCGGAGATCAGGACCCTTTCGCCCCCTTGTAATTGCCCCCGGGTGAAAAGCGCCCGGAAAGCGGTTAGGCCCGCCAACGGCAGGGCGGCGGCTTCTTCCCAGCTCAGGTGAGCGGGTTTATCCACGAGCTGACTGCGGTCAACGGCCACCTGTTCGGCAAAGGCGCCGTTTTCGGGTAATCCCAGAATTTGATAAGCCTTCGACTGGCAACGGGGATCATCGCCCCAATTTTTGCCCGGAGAAATGATGACCTCCCGCCCCTCAACCGTACCCGCACCGTCGGAGCCGAGAATGACGGGATACTGAATGCCGGGATAGAGGCCCTGCGTAATGAATACATCGCGGTGGTTCAACGCTGCCGCTTTAAGCTGCACCACAGCTTGCCCCTCGGCCGGTTGCGGGTCGGCAACTTGCTCCAAAACCAGGGGTTCGTCTTTGCCTTTTAACAATAGTGCTTTCATAAACCAAAAGATAGGTAAAAGCCCGGGAATAATGCAACCCTTGCACTATACCCAAAGTTCTTTTGAGGAATTCTGATGCAGCGCCAATGACCATTCACCTTGCAAGGTTTTACCCGGCCGACGCAGGAGGACAGGCGCCATTAATAATTCTCCAAAGGCACCATCACGAAGCCCGAGCGGGCAAAATCCTCAAAGTCTTTGTAAGACACCCAGGCATAGCCGCCCTCACCCCATTTGCTGCCCCAGCAGCTCAGCAGCTCAAAGGCTTCTCTTTGTTCGTCAAAACCCACCACCACCAGAGGATGGGCGGCGCCGCCCTCTCCTTTGAGTCGAAGGGTTTGTTCCCCCAGGGCGTTGACCAGCCCTTCTTTGGCCTGGAACTTAACCAGAACGGGATGTCCTCGCAACAAGGCTTTGCGCGTTTCGTAAACCTTTTGTTGTCCGCGGGTGACTTCCCGGAAAAGGATCAGGTAGTTGTTGATGCGGAATTTGGGCGTGGCGTAAACCGCACTGGTCAGGGCTTCGGCGTCGTAAGGGAGGATGGCTGCGCTGACGGTTCCGTTATCGGCCAGGAAGCGAAAGGCCTCGAGGGCGTTGACGGCCCGGCCGTCGTTGCGCAAATTGAGCGAGATGTAATCCGGTGAAAGGTTAATCTTATAGTTTTTGTTGAGGTTGACGTAGTATTCCAAACAAATAGCGAGGGCGTAGCTCAATTCCGCATCGCGGTAGCTCACCTGGCGCACCGGCATCATGTAGGGCTTAATGCTTTGGGCGTTAAGCATTTCTCGCGACGTCTTGCCGATACCCGGTACGATCCGCATCATTTGATCGATGAGTTCGGCATCGGTGATTCCGAAACCGGCGGCCTGTTGTGCTGGTCGCTTCTCGGATTGTTCGGGATCCTGGGCTTGGATGAATACAGGAACGATCGCGACGAGGAAGATCAGGGCAGCGCTTCTTGCGTTCATCATGGAGGGGACAGATTTGATGGTTTGTAAAGTACTGTGCAGGGGCGCCCCGCGAGCCTTGAATCAAAGACGTGGCGCGGCCCGGGTTGCGCCCAAATACAGTTGACGAAATACTAACGGTTGAACCCTTTCAAATCTTATCCCACCGATAGAAAAAAGTGTAATACGTATTACAGCGGAATATTCCCGTGCTTCTTCCGGGGCAGCTTTTTGACTTTATGCACAAGCATGGAAAAAGCCCGGATGAGCTTGCGGCGTGAATTTTTGGGTTCGATAACTTCATCGATAAACCCTCGCCGCGCCGCCCGGTAGGGATCGGCAAATTTTTCCTGGTATTCCAACTCTTTTTCTTTGAGCGTAGCTGCCGGATCGGGGGACTCGGAGATTTCCTTGCGGAAGATGATTTCCGAGGCGCCCTTAGCCCCCATAACCGCGATTTCGGCGGAAGGCCAGGCGTAATTCATATCGGCGCCGATATGTTTGGAGTTCATCACGTCATAGGCGCCGCCGTAGGCTTTGCGGGTGATGAGGGTTACGCGCGGCACGGTGGCTTCGCTAAAAGCGTAGAGCAATTTGGCGCCGTTGGTGATGATGCCGTTCCATTCCTGATCCGTCCCGGGGAGAAACCCAGGTACGTCGACCAATACGAGCAACGGAATATTGAAGCAATCGCAGAAGCGCACGAAGCGCGCGCCTTTTTTCGAGCCGTTTACATCCAGGACGCCGGCCAGGCTCACGGGTTGGTTGCCCACGATGCCGATGCTGCGCCCTCCGATGCGGGCAAAGCCGACGATCATATTATCGGCATAATCCTCATGGATTTCCATAAAGGACGCTTCATCCACGATACCGCGCACCACTTCCCGCATATCGTAGGGATGATTGGCGTTTTCGGGAATGATGTTCCACAGATCGGGGCGCTCCTCGTCTCCCAAGGTATAAGGGAGTTGGGGGGGCGTATCTTCGCAATTTTGTGGAAAATAGGAAACCAGCTGCTTGATTTGTTCGATGCAACTGATGTCATTGGGCGCCGTCAGGTGAGTTACGCCGGATTTTGTGGAGTGGGCGGAGGCGCCCCCCAGCTCTTCGGCGGTGACTTCCTCGTTGGTGACGGTGCGCACGACGTTGGGTCCGGTGACGAACATATAGGAAGTTCCTTCCACCATTACGGTAAAGTCGGTCATGGCCGGCGAATAAACCGCGCCACCCGCGCAGGGCCCCATGATGGCCGAGATTTGGGGCACGACCCCCGAGGCCATCACGTTGCGGTAAAAGATATCGGCGTATCCGCCCAGCGAACTGACTCCCTCCTGAATCCGGGCGCCGCCGGAGTCATTGAGCCCGATAACGGGCGCTCCGTTTTGCACCGCCAAATCCATAATCCGGCAAATCTTTTCGGCATGGGTCTCCGAGAGCGATCCGCCGAAAACCGTGAAATCTTGCGCAAAGACGTATGCCAAACGCCCAGAAATCGTGCCGTAACCCGTTATAACTCCATCGCCGAGATAGCGCTGACGGTCCATGCCGAAATCGTGGCAGCGGTGGGTTACAAACATGCCGATTTCTTCAAAAGAACCTTCATCCAATAAAAAATGGATGCGCTCCCGGGCAGTCAGTTTGCCCTTTTCGTGTTGTTTGTCGATGCGCTTCTGTCCGCCACCGATTTGGGCTTCTGCCGACTTGTCGTAGAGAAACTGCATTTTTTCCTGAAGCGTCATAAGCCGAATCTGTAGTTTTTTGAATGTTAGTAGAAAAGTGGATTTGGCGCTGCACGCCTGCGGAAAGATAGAAAAAAATGTACATTTGAATGCACGATTAAAAAGCCAGAAAAAATGTCCGTAGCAAGCAAGACGAAGCTAGCCGAGCGCATCCAGCGCATGGAAGAATCCGAAACGATCCGCATGGCGCAGATGGCCCGGGATTTGCGAGCCGAAGGCCACGATGTCATCAGCCTTAGCGTGGGCGAACCCGATTTCGACACCCCCGATCACATCAAGGAAGCGGCGAAGCAAGCCCTCGATGAGGGTTTCACCAAATACACTCCCGTTCCCGGCTTGGTCGAACTGCGCGAAGCCATTCGCACCAAATTCAAAAGGGATAATCAGCTCGATTTCGACCTCAACCAGATTGTCGTATCCAACGGGGCCAAGCAATCCATCGCCAATGTTTTTTTGTCGCTGCTCAACCCCGGCGACGAGGTCATCGTTTTAGCGCCCTACTGGGTTTCGTATTCCGAAATCATCAAGCTGGCGGAGGGCAAGCCCGTCATCCTGGGCGCTGCGATCGAGGAGGATTACAAGGTGCCGGCCGAGCGCATCCGCGACGCCATCACGGATAAAACCCGCGCCCTGCTGTTTTCCTCTCCTTGCAATCCGACGGGATCGGTCTATTCGGCCGAGGAATTACGGAGCATCGCCGAGGTCGTTCGTGCGAAGGAAGACCTGTACATCGTTTCCGACGAGATTTACGAATACATCAATTTTAGTGGCCGGCATGTCAGCATCGGCGCCTTTGATGCGGTGAAAGACCGCACCATCACCGTCAACGGATTTTCCAAGGGCTTCGCCATGACCGGATGGCGGCTAGGTTACCTGGGCGGCCCCGCCTGGCTGGCCAAAGCCTGTGGCAAGGTGCAGGGGCAGTTTACTTCCGGCGCCAATGCTTTCGGCCAAAGGGCCGCCGCCCACGCGCTGTTGTCCGACATGGCGTCGACCCAGCGCATGACCGAGGCTTTTCGCCAACGGCGCGACATGGTCATCGAGCTACTCAGTGAAATTCCGGGAATGCAGGTCAATCGGCCGCAGGGCGCCTTTTACATCTTTCCCAACATCCGTGCTTTCTTTGGTAAAAGTTACGGAGAATACCGTATCGACAACCCCTCCCAATTTACCGAATACCTGCTGCGCGAAGCCCACGTGGCCGCCGTTTCGGGTTCCGCTTTCGGCGCCGATGAATGCTTCCGGCTTTCCTACGCCGCATCCGAACGGGAGCTGCGGCAAGCCATTAGCCGCATTAAACGGGCGTTGGAGCAATTGAGCTGACCCCCAGCTGGGCGTCAAAGCTATCGATGATCCGCTCACAGAGGTATCTGGCCACCTTGGCCTGTACTTCGGAGCGAAAAAGGGATATCTGCGTGGAGGAAAGGGCCGGTAATCCCTCTTGCACCACCACGCAATCCTCAGGCACCAGGCTTTCGGGAAGCGCTGCCAGCCCGAGCCCGGCGCGAATGGCGAATAGTTTGCTGTTGTAACTCTCGCTGACGTAGGTTAAGTCAACCGCAAACTGGGCGGCGGCCAGGCGGTGCAACACTTGTCGCCGGTAAACGCAAGGCTCCGGCGATACGATAACCGGAATGCAAGCTTCTTCCCGCCAAATGGCGCATTCCCCGGCATCGCGCCCCACCCAAACCAGCCGGTCGTACCAGGTCTTTACAATGCGGTCGGGATAGGCCACTTTAAGTTGCTCGTGTTTGAGAATGACCAACTCATACTGATTAGCCCGGTATCCCTGGTACAAGTTTTCAGTCAGATCACACTCCACGGCCAGCTGAATTTGCGGATACTGCTCGCGAAAGTCGGCCAGGATGGGCAAAAGGTAATGCGTCGCCAAGTCCTCGGGGATGCCGAGCCGGACTTTTCCGGTAATTTCCTCGCTGTACAGCTCTTCCCGCAATTTTTGTTCAAGCTGTAGCATTTGGCAAGCGTGGCGGTATACCAACTCACCGGCCTCCGTTAGACTGAGTTCCCTACCCTGCTTGTTGAGCAAAGAGCGCCCAACCATCTGCTCCAGTTTCTTAATTTGTTGGCTAACCGCTGATTGGGTGCGGTGTAATTCGTTGGCTGCCAGGCTAAAGTTCTGCCGGTCGACTACGGCCGTGAACGTTCGCAGTAAGGGGATATCCAAATAAAGCGTACTGGGATTCATAAGCCCGATCGATTTTTATCAGAAAGATTGTAATTTATAATTAGAAAAACTAATAACTGGCATTATAATTTTTAATTTTACTAATAACGCCTTCTTTCCTACCTTGCGGCCCGAAAAAAAGAACGGCCATGCCAACAATCATCATTCCAGGGCTTTTATTAGCTGCTCTAGGCGTATTATTGACGAAAATACGCGCGGCGGAACGGATCGCCACTATTTTAACCGGGATAGCATTTATATGTAGCCTGACCGGGCTGTGGAGCAGCGGGCCGGCTTCAAGCGAGGCGCTTGTTTTTTCGGCATCGGGAGCGTTGCTCCTGGCAGCAGTTATTTGTTTCATCAGTTTGATCATCCAGGCCTATTCCCTGCGCCATCTCGATGGTTATCGGCACCGGCGGCGCACTTTTCAGATGTTTGTGGGGTTGACGCTAACCTTATTGGTATTCACTGGAACCGATCACCTCTTGTTGATGGTCATCGGCTTGGGACTGGGCAACTATTTTCTTTCCCGGCTGATCGCGCAAGAAACGAATTGGGCGGCCTCCCGTGCCGCCGGCCGCATGGCCTGGCGGCATCTCGGATTGGGCACACTTTTATTGTTGATTGGTGTTTTGATCCTTTGCTTTTCCCAGGGTAATTGCTCCCTGCAAGCACTGGACGACTATGACGCCCAGACGACCACCGGCGTCATTGCGGGTGCCTTAATGCTTGCCGCAGCACTTTTACAATCAGCCATTTGGCCAATGCATCGTTGGCTGATAGCCTCGGCCAATGCGCCAACGCCAGTATCGGCCTTCATGCACGCCGGTCTAATCAATGGAGGAGCGCTACTGATTTACAAATTTGCTCCGTTGCTGGTGCAATTACCGTGGATGCTGACTTTATTGGTTATTTTGGGCACCATAACCGCGCTGCTAGGCACCACCTGGATGCTGGTGCAAAGTGATCTCAAGCTCACCCTGACCTGCTCCACGATGGGGCAGATGGGTTTCATGATCTTACAGTGTGGACTGGGTTTATTTCCGGCCGCCATCGCACACATGATTTGGCACGGATTCTTTAAGGCCTCGCTGTTTCTGAGCGCCGGCTCGGCCGTTAAAGCCGTTCCCAATAACAACTTGCGCCTCAGTGGCCAGCGAGCTTTGCCAACCTTCGCCATTGGCCTAATCACGGGCATTGGTGGGGCCTGGCTCTTTTGGTTGTTTACTGGCGGTACCGGAGGATTGAATACCACCTATTTGTTGTTACTGGTCTTTTGTGGCGTCACCTGCGCGCACGCAGTGATGGCCATCCTGCTTCCGCGCTTTAGCGCGTTCAGGATATTCCTGGCGTCTGGACTGGGATTATTTGGAGCCAGCGTTTACGGGCTTTCGGTTTGGTTGGTGGAAACCCAGTTATTTGACTTTGTTCCCCAACCCTTAAGTGCATTGCATCTAATCATTTTGTCCTTATTCTTAATTGGCTGGTTGAGCATGATTTTCCGCACTTACTTGCCGGAAAGCTTGCAGAGTAACCTGCTGACGCCATTGTACCTGCGGGTTTTACGCGCTAGTCAGCCAGCCCGGTCTACGCTGACCCTTCGCCGGAGCCAATACGCTTCCCATTAGCAAACCTTTTTCCATTTTACAAACGCCCAATCGATTAAATATGAATCTAATTGATCCAAATACTTCCGCGGTCGCTCCTAAAAGGACGCTTTCTGACCTTTCGCAATCGCTGGAGAATCTTTACGAATTGATCGCCCCCGCCTGGCCGTTGGCCACCGCGGTGGCTTGTAATCCGCTGCAGGGGCTGGAAAAACTATCTTTCGAAGAAGCTACCCGAATGGGACAGCAGCTTTTTGACGCAAATTGTCTGCCGGGCCTCTGGCAATTAC
>CAYWHT010000038.1:0-13777 GCA_964458135.1 uncultured Saprospiraceae bacterium
GTAGTTGTCTTGTCAGGAGTAAAAATAAGGAATTATCTTTGATTGCGAAATAGGTAAAAAGTTTTTTTGTTTATTCTACATACAGCATCAGTCCTTTAAGGTATCCACCTTCCGGATGGAACAGATTGACGGGATGATCTCCGGGTTGCCCCAAATGACGTAAAAGCCGCACCTGTCGGCCGGCTTCCAGCGCGGCCGCCACAATGGTATGGTAAAACAAGGCGCGGTCCACCACCTGCGAGCAGGAAAAAGTAAATAGCAGGCCACCGCTCGCGATTTTTTTCAAAGCCAAAGCGTTCAATCGCTTATAACCTTGCACCGCGTTATGCCGCTTTTTGAGGCTTTTGGCGTAAGCTGGCGGATCTACCACCATCAAATCGTAAACGGTAGTACTTTCCCGCAGAAACTTTAACACATCTTTAGTGAAAACCTGGTGCCGCGGCTCAGCCAGTTGGTTGAGCCGCACATTCTCGTGGCATTGATCGCAGGCCTGCTGCGAGGCGTCTACCGAATGTACGAGTGCGGCCCCGCCACGTAATCCGAACAGTGAAAAGCCGCCCGTATAGGCGAAGGCGTTGAGCATTCGCCTTCCGGAAGCGTATTGTTCCACCAATTGTCGATTATCCCGCTGATCGAGAAAGAAGCCGGTCTTTTGACCGCCTTCCCAGTCTATCCGGAAAGTCAGGCCGTTTTCCCGCAGGCTGGGCGTGCCCCGCTCTCCGAGCAGGTAGTTGTTTTGGATTTCCTGGGCGTAGTAGGCGGGCAGGGTCTCTTTGCTCTTATCGTAAATGGCGCGCAGCTGCTCCCCGAAGATTGCTTGCAGGGCCGCTGCAAGTTGAAAACGGTGCCGGTGCATGCCAATGGAATGGCATTGTATGACCGCGGTGTCGTGGTAAATATCAATAATGAGTCCCGGTAACTGATCCCCTTCGGCCTGTACCAGGCGGTAGGCATTGGTCGACCTATCCGGATCGCCAAAACCGAGCGCCTTTCGTACTTGCTGTGCGCAGCGCAATTTTTCGGTCCAAAAAGCGGTATCCGGTTCGCTGCGCTCAAAGGAAAAAAGCCGCACCCGTATGCTCCCCTCTTGGTAGTGACCGGTGCCCAGCGTTTGGTGCTGCGAATCGATCACTTCTACCGGGTCACCATCGCGGATGCCTTCCTCCAGATGGCGGATAGCGCCGGAAAACACCCAGGGGTGGCGCCGGCGTACGGCTTCCGCCTTTTTGGGTTTTAGCACCACTTTTTTCAATGAATCGGCTTTAATCAATTTTCGGCGGCTACGGCAGTTTCTTGATAAGCCACTTCGATGACTTCCGAAAAGTAATCCACGTAGTGCAGCTCGATGCCTTCTTTGATATAATCCTGCAGCTCGTCAAAATCCTTGCGGTTGTCGGCGGGTAGTATTATTTCGGAAACTCCCGCGCGTTTGGCGGCAATGGTTTTTTCTTTGATGCCGCCTACCGGAAGCACCTTGCCCGTAAGCGTGATCTCTCCGGTCATCGCCAGGCCTTGTTTTACAGGCTTACCGGTAGCCAGGGAATAGAGCGCCAGCGCCATGGTAATGCCCGCGGAGGGACCGTCTTTGGGCGTAGCCCCGGCGGGAACGTGCAAGTGGATGCTATAGTTGTTAAAATACTTTCCGTGTTCGGTCTCGCTGAGGAGCGCATGGACGTAGCTGAAGGCAATCTGTGCCGACTCCTTCATTACTTCTCCCAACTGCCCGGTCAGTTTGAAGCCGCCTTTTTCGTTCTTGATGCCGTTGGCCTCGACGTAGAGGGTGGCGCCGCCCATCGAAGTGTAGGCCAATCCCAGGGCTACGCCTTCCATATTTTGGTTGTACAGCTTTTCGATTTGGAAAACGGGTTTGCCCAGGTATTCTTCTACATCGTCTTTGTCAACTTCGAAGGAGAGCTCCTTGCTTTCGGCTTGTTTCAGGGCCATTTTTCGCACGATCTTGCGAATTTGTTTCTCCAGGTTCCGTACCCCGGCTTCCCGCGCGTAATTGTCGATGATCATCTCCAGCGCTTCGTCGGTAAACTGGATTTCATCATCTCCGAAACCGTGTTCTTCAAGCTGTTTCGGAATAAGGTATCGCTTGGCGATCTCCACCTTTTCCTGGGTGACGTAGCCCGACAGGCGGATGACTTCCATGCGGTCGAGCAAGGGGCCGGGAATGGTGTCCATTTGATTGGCCGTAGTGATAAACAGGATGTTGGACAGGTCGTAGTGGAGATCCAAGTAGTGATCCAGGAAGGTGGTGTTTTGTTCCGGATCCAGCACCTCCAGGAGGGCCGATGCGGGGTCGCCCCGGAAGCTGGTGCCGATCTTGTCGATTTCGTCGAGCATAAACACGGGGTTGGACGCCCCCACGCGTTTTAGCGCCTGGATTATTTTGCCGGGCATGGCGCCGATGTAGGTGCGCCGGTGTCCCTTGATTTCGGCTTCGTCGCGCATGCCGCCTACCGAGAAACGGTAAAATTTGCGGTTGAGGGCCCGGGCCACCGATTTGCCGACGGAGGTTTTACCCACGCCCGGAGGGCCGACCAGGCAAATGATGGAGCCCGCAATTTTGCCTCGCTTGATAATGGCGCTGAGAAACTCCAGAATGCGGTCCTTTACCTCTTTGAGGCCGTAGTGATCCTGGTCGAGAACGCGTCTGGCTTCTTGGATGTCGGAATTATCCTCGGTAAATACGCCCCAGGGTAATTCCGCAATGTTGTCGAGGTAGCCGCGCGTGACGTTAAACTCGGGCGATTGCACGTTGAGAGTGCTGAGCTTTTCCAGCTCTTCGTCTACTACCTTCTGGGCTTCTTCGGGCAGGTCAACCTTTTCCAGTTTCTTTTTGATTTTTTCCGTTTCGGATTCGTTTTCGTCTTTTTCCATGCCCAGCTCCTTTTTGATGGCCTTGAGCTGTTCGCGCAGAAAGTATTCCTTCTGTTGTTTGTTAACTTTTTCCTCGATTTGTTGGCTGATGCGCTTCTGGATTTTGGCGATTTCCAGTTCTTCTTTGATGAGCTTGAGCAACATCTTGGCGCGTTCGTACAAATCGAAAGTTTCCAACAACTGCTGCAAGGTTTCCGGATCGGAAGACAGCAGGTTGCTGATGACGTCCATGGTGAGCCCCGGAGCGTCGTAGTTCAGTTGGGAGACCACCATATTGACTTGCTCCTGAAAGAGGGGATTGTGTTGGAGCAGCTCTTTCATTTCGGAGCTGATGGCCATCATGTAGGCTTTCAGGTCTTGGTCGGGTTTGTCTTTGGGATCTTGATGGTAGGTTACCCGCCAACGCAAACTGGGTTTGACCAGGATGGTCTTCTCTTTTTTGAAACGGCTGATACCCCGGCCCAATACTTGCACGCCGCCTGCATTGAGCGGCACAATACGCATAATTTGGAAAAGCGTGCCCGTTTCGTAAAATTCGGATTCGGTATAGTCTTCCTGATTATACTCCTGAGCGAGCACCAGACCGATATAACCGTCTTCTTCTTCCTGGGCTTTTTTAAGCGCCTTTATCATCTCCTGGCCGCTAAAGGTCATGGGCAGGGTAAGTCCCGGGAATACGGGACGCTGCGATAGGGGAAATATCGAAAGATTAGCTGGCAGCAAGTTGTCGGCCACTTGAAGTTGACTTTGATCGGTTTCGACTTCGACGCTGCCTTCGGGTATGTAATTTTCTTCTTTCATCAGGCTTTTTTGAGAAAAAATGAGCTGATTATGTGATTTGTTTATTCGTGATGCGCTACTGCTTCAAAAGTTGGGGCATTTGACCTGATAACGCCGTTTTTCGGGCAGGGTGTACATTAGCGAAAACTCGTAGGCGCCCCGGGAGTTGTTGGCGTCGGTCAGGGAGGAGGCGGTGATGTCGTAGCTGGCGCCGATATTCCAGCGTTCCGTTTCGATGATGGTGGTTATGACAATGGCGTCGGCGGTCAGGCTATTTTCGATCCCCTGGCTCAGGTGCCCCCAGATGCCAATGCGAACGGCGGCTTCCCGCCACTGGCGGTTGGTGTACCGGAAATTGACGCCGCCGGTGGTGCTGGTAGCGGGGCCCTGTGTGATGAAGGCCAGGGCGGGAAGCAGGCTCAGTTCCTCCGTAACGGGCAGTTGCCCACCCGCGTGCACCGTCCAGCGCCGGTACAGCTCCACCGTTTCATTTTCGAAAAAAGAAACCTCCGGCGCATTGAAGTGATGGACGGCGCCACCCGCGTAGATGCTGGCGTCGTCCCGGAAAACGGCGTACCAAAGCAATCCGGCGTGGAGGTCTAGATAGTGGCTATTGGGTTCCTGGGGAAAGCTTTCCCCCGAGGGTGAATTCCGGTCTATCGCCGCGGCATTGGGATCGAACTGCCGGGAAAACCACAGTTGGTCCCATTCGAAACCGCGTTGCCCAAAACCGACCTGCCCCCCTGCGACCAGGAACTGCTCGCTGCGGTTGTAGCGGCTGCTGCCGCTGATTTGTTTGAGGTAGGCCAGACCAAGCTGACCGCTCGTGCGGTTAAAGCGGGAAAGCCCCGCTTCGTCGCGCAAAAAGCTGATGCCTACGCCCAGATAATCCCGGCCCACGCTTGGAAAGCGCATATCCACGCCGGCCGAAAAGGTGCGGTAGGCCTGGTCGTTCAGAATGCTACTGTACAGGGAACGATAATTGAGTGCTACGCGCGTTTTACCCGGAAATACGCCGGTCATGGCGGGGTTGAGTTGCAGAGGATTGAGGTAAAACTGAGAAAAACGCGCGTCCTGACCCCTTAGCCCACTCATCGACAGCAGGAGGGTTAGTAATACGAAGAAAAGGTAGTTAATGGGATGTGGCATCGGTAAATTTCCTGCTTTGGTGATCATACTCCATTGCTTTACTCCGGCTACCGGATTAAAGTCGTCTGTCCCCGGTAAGCCTGCCGCGCGCCGTCGATAAACTCTACTTCCAGATACCAAACGTAGACGCCCGCCGGCATGGGCTGTCCTTGAAACAGGCCGTCCCATCCCCAACTCGGGTCATTGACCCGCTGGTCGCCGGTTTCGAATAGCAATTCCCCCCAAGAATCAAACACCCGGAAAAGGAGGACGCGCGTACCCTCCCGCCCGTGCACCTGCAAGAGGTCATTATTGTTATCTCCATTGGGGGTGAAGCCGGTAGGCACTTCGACTACCCGCGGCTTTTCAACATTGACCGTCAGAAAGTCGCTCGCCTCGCATCCCCTTTCATCCAAGCCCAACAATTCGTAGGTGATGGTATACTGGGGAAAAGCCAAAGGAGCGGGGCATTGGCGGCAGCTGAGGGTACTGTCGAAAGCTGGAATCCACTCGTATTCCACCATCCCAAAACCGTTCTCGGATTCCGCCTGCAGTTGTAAGGTGTCGCCCAGCTGAATTAGAATTTGGGAGGGGCCGGCCTCAACCCTAAAGGGAGGAGGTTCTTCCAGGACGACGCGTTCGAGGAAGCGACAACCGTTGGCGTCACGGATATGGATATCGTAGCGACCGGCGTCCAATCCAACAAACTCGTTGCTACTGCTAAAGGTCTCGTTATCCAGGCTGAAGCGAAAAGGGGGCGTGCCTCCCTCGGTGCGTACGGTAATGCCACCGTTTTGAAAACCGGCGCAGGTAATGGAGTCGATGATAATCTCGGCTTGCAGCAGCGGCGGTTGTTCTACAGTGACGGTTCTCGTTAATGCACAGCCATTGGCGTCGGTAACGGTAAGCCGGTAATCGCCGGCCCGCAATTCGCTGAGCGATCTTCCCGCGCGTCCGCCTTCCCATGTGTATTGGTAGCCGGGCACGCCCCCTTTTGCCAAAACGTCGATACTGCCTAGATTTTCCCCGTAACATTCATTATCGACCACCGTTAGGTCGAGGGTCAGTTCTTCGGGCTGGCTGATGGTTACTTCTCCCGTTTCCTGGCAGTCGCCCCGGCCGGAAACGGTGACGTAGTACGTGCCGGCCGCCAGGCCTTCGGCGGTCAGTCCGGTTTGGTTGCCCGTAGCCTGATCCCACTCGATGGTAAAGGTGCTCCCCGCCGGTTGCAGGTTGACAATGGTGGCTGCGCCTTCTCGTTGATTGTAACAACTCAGGTCTTCGGATTGGATGTCAAAGCTAACCTCGGGAGGGTCTTCCATAAAGCGGGTCGTCACCGCCGAACAAGCTCGCTGATCCGTGACGGTAACGCTGTACTCCTGTCCACCGGCCAGCCCTTCAATCGTTGGGGTGGTTTCCCCGGTACTCCATTCTATCGTATAATCTTCAAGGGTGTTGCCAACCCCCCCCTCAATAAAATTGATGCCCAAGGCGCCGTCACTGCTGCCCGAACAACTCGGAGTCGAAATGATGACGTTGGGGTCGATGCGCGGAATGTCGCGGGGAGTAAGCGTATCCGTGAGCCGGCATCCGTTGGCGTCGGTGACGGAGAGGGTGTGCCGGATGGTGTCCAGTCCGCGAGCTACCGGCCCATCATGGCCGTGGCTCCAGGAAAACTCGTAGTCGCCGCCGGAACCGCCGCCCACGGTAGCGGTGATCTCATTGGCTTGTTCCCCAAAGCAGCCCCGCCGGGTTTGCTGTAATTCCAGCGTCAAGGGATCGGAGGGTTGGCCGATGGTCAAGCGCTGTTCCAGGCTACATCCGTTTTGGTCGGTGACCGTAAATGCATAATCGCCGGCGGGCAGACTATCGATGAGGGCCGTCGAGTCTCCCGTATTCCAACGGTAGCGGTAGGGCGGGCTGCCGCCTTCTACCGCAATTTCGGCGCGGCCGGTGGAATCACCTCTACAGGAAATATCCTGGCTGGTGAACTCCAGGGCGAGCGGTGGAGGCTCGGGAATGCCCACCTGACGGATGAGCCGGCAGCCTCTTGCGCTGGTAATGCTGACTTCGTAGCGTCCTCCGGGGAGGTTGTTAGCAGTGGGCCCAATTTGACCGAGGGGATCATTCCAGGCATACTGCAGTTCCAGGCTGGTGTCGCGGACAAAGACCGTGGCGCTGCCGGAGGTGTTGCCGTGGCACAATACGGGAGTGATGACGACGGAGTCGATCGCGATGCTATCGGGGCCGGCCAAGGTTTGGCAGGTATCTAGGGTGCAGCCCCGCGCGTCGGTAACCGTCAGACAGTAGGCGCCCGGTTGCAGCCCTTCCAGATTGGCCTGCCGGCTGCCGTTGTTCCAGTTATAGGAAAGGGGGGGCGTGCCGCCCGAAGCATTCGCGGCTATCCGCCCGTCCGACCGGTTAAAGCAGGAAGGATCGGTTGGGGTTAGATCTACGATCAGACTGTCTGGGTCGACGAGTCCGAGACTGTCGACGGCCGTACAGCCGTTGGCATCGGTGATCGTCAGGTTATAGAGGCCGGCCGCCAAACCTTCGGCGCGCGGAGCCTCGAGGCTCGTATCGTGGCGCCAGGCAAAGCGGTAACTTCCGCTGCCGCCTTTCACCTGGCTGTTTAAGATGCCGTCAGCGGCGCCACGGCAGCTAATCTCCCGTTCCGTGCGCAGTGTTAATTCCAGGGTTTCGGGCGCCCCAATAGTGAAGGGAAGGGTGTCCAGGCAAAAGCCGTCATCTGCTGCGATGAGCCGGTAATTTCCCGGCGCCAGGCTGTCAAAGACGCCGGCAGCCTGGGGGGCGCCGCCACCTTCCAGGCGGTAGGTGTAGGGCGGTTGCCCACCAGCGGTTTCAACCGCGAGCGCCCCGTCGGCGCCGCCGGCGCAGCTGACCTCCTGCAGGTCGGTAATCCGGATATCCAAAACGCAGGCATTGAAGCGGCAACCTTCGCGGCTAACGGGCTGGCGGCACCCCAGCGGATTGTCACCCACAAAGATGCGTAATTCCAGGGTCAGGCTATCGCCTTCCATGAGATTCCCCGCGATGAATGAGGTGTCCGGGCCGTAGCGGATCCAATTGGTGGCGCCGGTGTCCCGTAGCAGGCGCACCTCAAATTCCTGATCGGGCGGCGCAGCATCCCAGGTGAAGGTAAGCTCATCCGGACCGGAGGTGAAGCAGCTCACTTCTGGCGGCGTGAAAATGGGAAATACCGTAACCTGCAGCGTGTCCCGAAAGGTGCAGCTATCCGCCGTAAGGATTTCCGCAACGTAGCGGCCGCTGCTATCGGGTGCGGCCGTGGGGTTGGGGCAATCCGTACAGGAAAGGTTTTGACCTTCCAGCCAATGATGGCTCAGTACGCTATCGGCCGATAACTCCAGATTTCGCAAATCAAAGCGCAGGGTATCGTTTTGGCAGATGGAAGTATCGCGAAAGCGAAAAGCGGGTTCGGGGCATTGCCGGCAATCGGGGTGTAGGGCCGAGCGAACTTCCTTGAAGAAAGTAGTGTCGGTGGTGCAGCCGAAAGCGTCGGTGACGGAATAGCGGTAGGGTAGGGAACCCGAGCTCGCGGGCGCGTGGATCAGGCTGTCGGCGGATTGGAAAATAACGGTTTCCGGGGCCTCCCAGGAAGCGTTGACTAGAGCCGGGCTGAAGGTTTCGATATCCGGATACAATTGCGGGGCAAACTGTATACCCCATGAGAAGAGGAAGCCATTGTCGAAAACCCAGCGGTCTTCGATGTTCAGGGTCCACTCTCCGTTGAGTGGGCAGCCTTCCAATTGGGCCAGGGAATTAAACGGCTGGTAATTGCCGGGCGGCAAATTGAGGGGTTCTGCGTTGAGGGAATCGGCGTAAAGCAGCCAGTTGGAACGGGTGGCGTTAGGCGTCCAGGCGTATTCGGCGCCTACACCTAGTTGAAAGGGCTCCCCCTGATTCTCCTCGACGGGTTGCCCAAGGCGTATTTGGCTGCCCTGCTGCCCTTCGTACTGATGAAGTATAGCGCTTTGGCCATTCGGGCAGGTGATGTCGATTTCCAGATCGCGGGCAAAGCTATGTTCGATCTCGACAAAGATCTTTTCTAGCTCACGATAGTCGGTAAGCGTTTGTCCGGGGGTGAAGTTGGTCAGGCGGATGCTGGTGGCGTACGAACGGGCTTCGCTTTCGAGCAAGGGCAGCGAGTCGGCCCGTATGCCTCCCGTGGGAAAAAAAACGCGCCCGGGACGAGCCTCGAGCTCAAGGCCGGAAACCGCCGTATCCCGGGAGGCCCGGATCGTAAAGGTGTCGCCGCGGCAGACAGGGGCGAGCGCGGAAGTGTCAAGGGTGATCTGGGCCGGCGGCGCAACCCTGACGCGTTGTTGGATCAGGTTGGTGGAGCGGCAGCCGGCCGTATCCCGGATGACCAGGTTGACGAAATAGCCGCCCGATTCGCGGAATACGTGGCGAACTTCCGGGCCTTCGCCCGTATTGCCGTCGCCGAAATCCCAGGTAAAGGTAGAGGTGGCGTCCGATTGCGCGTAATTCAGCCCATTTTGGGGGTATTGGCCGGCGGCGCGGAAAAGCACCGTATCGCCGGGGCAAATGTCGATCCATCCCTCTGCATCCGGCGCGGGGGCCGGCCTGGTCTCCAGCAAGTCGGCGCGAATGGGTTGGCAATTAGTTACGCATTGCAAATCGGCCGACCATCCCGCCCCCTGGCCCTGGTCATCGGAAGTAAAGGTGATGGTGATACAGCCGGAGGGGTTGGCGGCGGTGGCTTGAATGATAAAGGGCGCCCGAAAGTTGAAATCCGAGGCGCAAGCCAGCAGGGGCGCGTCGGTGTCGGGGCCGTCGTAGAAGCACAACTGATCGGAGTCGCTGAGCTCGAGCGCACTAAAAAAGAGTTGTAGATGAGTTTCGGTGCTGCCGTCACTGCAGAGGGTGATGGTAAAATCTTCGTTGGCCTGGTAGGGAGCTTGTTCGCCCCCGCTGTCGAGCAATCGGCCACTGCAAAGGTTTTGGTCGCCTTCGTTCATGCGGAATGTCTGGCCGGAAAGGCCATTCGCCGCCAACAGCAGACTCACCGGAATGATCCACGCTACAATCCGTGGCAGGCAATTCATTGGGATCAAAATTTCAAATTTATCGAGTTCTTGAGATTATGTAACCGCCAATTTAATACCGATTTTAAATAAAGTACTGAAAAGTGGCAAAAAAGGATGGGCGTAATCCTTTGGCAATTGCCTTATTTTGGTAGCTTCACTTTAACAACGGCTTAACAAAGAACCAATTGCCACTTATGGAAATTATTGACGGAAGAGCATTAGCCAAGACCATACGTGCGGAAATCGCCGCGCAAGTGGAAAAGATCAAAAGCGCAGGCGGCCGTCCGCCTCATTTGGCCGCCGTTTTGGTGGGAGACCATCCGGCCTCGCAGGCCTACGTGCGCAACAAAGTGCGTTCCTGTGAAAAGGTGGGCTTCCAGTCTACCCTGGTGCGGCGCTCCGCCGATCTCAGGGAGCGGGAGTTGCTGGACATCGTAGCCGAACTCAACGCCAACGACCACATTGACGGTTTCATCGTGCAATTGCCGCTGCCCGATCACATTGACGAAGACCGGATCACCCTGGCCATCGACCCCCAAAAGGATGTCGATGGTTTCCATCCCGTTAATTTTGGGCGGATGGCGCAGGGATTGCCTGGCTACCTGCCGGCTACTCCCGCCGGAATCGTCGAAATGCTGCGCCGTTACGAAATTGCCACGCAAGGCAAGGAAGTCGTCGTCCTGGGGCGGAGCAATATCGTGGGCACCCCGATCAGCATACTGTTATCGCGCAAAGCCAATCCCGGCAACGCCACCGTAACGATCTGCCACAGCCGCACGGTTAATTTGCAGGCGCATACGCAGCGGGCCGATATCCTGATTGCCGCCATCGGCCGTTCCGAATTTATTACGGCCGACATGGTTAAGGAGGGCGCCGTCGTAATCGATGTAGGAATGAACCGCGTAGACGACGCCAGCCGCGAAAAAGGCTACCGGCTGACGGGCGACGTAGACTTCGAAGGCGTCAAAGAAAAAGCTTCGCTGATTACGCCGGTGCCGGGGGGTGTCGGTCAGTTGACAGTGGTGTCACTTTTGCTCAATACCCTCAAGGCCGCCAACAAAGATGTACAGTCCTAAGGCGTTATATTTCGGATCAGATTAAAACGGAATTTTAGCCTATGGACTGCAAGCAGGGCGCTACGATCATGCTCCGGCAAATGATCGGCCTGATCGAACAGTTAGATCAGGCCCAGTACACCCGGCCATTGGAATTGCTCAACGGAGTAGCTTTGGGACAACATTTTCGTCACATAATTGACTTTTTCGAATGTTTAAGCCGCGGCATTCCCCGCCAACGGGTAGATTATGCAAGTAGAAAAAGGGAAGGACAACTCGAGTCGGATCCGCAAGCGGCCTGTCAGGTTTTACGGCAGTTGGAAGAAGAAGTCGTTCACTGGGAGGCGGATCAGCCTCTGCGGGTGATGGGCGATTTTTCTCCGGAAAGCGGCGCCGAGCGCCAGGCATTGATCTCCAGCCTGGGCCGGGAGTTGATGTACGTGCACGATCACGCCCTACATCACTTGGCCATTGTGCGCATCGTGCTGCGCGCGGCCTTTCCCGAAGTCACCCTGGATCCAAGGGTGGGGTTGGCGCCGGCTACCATCAAACACCAAAAAGCGCAGATGGCGAATGACGGTTAGGTTTACAGCTGCATATTGAGCTAATCCGGGCTAAAAGTGATATTAATGCATTGGTATCGTTATCGTTTTCAATTGGAGGAAGAGCGTCGGGAGGAATTGCTGGCCTTTCTGAGCCAGTTGCCTTTCGCCTCTTTTGAGGAAACGGATGAGGGGCTGAACGCTTATCTGGAGGCAGGTAGTCAGACGGACGAGTTGGACCGGCGGTTGGATACGCTTCGGGACCGGTACCTCTTTCAGTTGGAACAGGAAGCTCTGGAAGCCCGCAACTGGAATGAGATCTGGGAATCCAATTTCAGCCCGATTCGCATTGGTCGTTTTTGCGCGGTGCGCGCCGATTTTCACGCCCCCATTCCGGATGTAGATCACGAAATCATCATCAACCCGAAGATGGCCTTCGGCACGGGGCACCATGATACGACCTACATGATGATGCAGATGATGGAACGCCTGCCGCTGCGCGGCGCCAAAGTGTTGGACTACGGCTGCGGCACCGGCATTCTTTCGATTCTGGCCGAGCGCTTGGGCGCCCTGTTTATCGACGCCCTGGATATTGAGCGGGCGGCTTACGACAACACCCTGGAAAATCTGCAAATCAACGCGGCCGATCGCGTGCAGGTGCACCATGGCGATCTGCAAGTCATTCTGGAGGCCGGCTACGACCTCGTTTTGGCCAACATCAATCGCAATGTAATTTTAGAGGTCCTTTCGCCGTTGTATTCTATAGTGCGATCTGCGGGAATTTTATTAATTTCCGGTATCCTGATCACCGATGAGCCCCGGGTTCTGGAGGCCGCCGCCCGGGAAGGATTTACGGCCGATGAAAAGCTGGAGCGCGGGGACTGGCTGTGCGTGAAGTTCGTTAAATGAAATCCATTCTGAATTATGATAAGAAGCTATATCCTAATCGTTTTGTTTTTGCTTCCCCTTTCGCTGCTCGCTCAGCGATTGGAAGAATTTTCCACCGAGCGCGCTGAGTTTATTGCGCAATTACAGGACTATATGACGGAGGGGAAGCAAAAATCCATGGAGGAGGCTTACAAGGAATTTGAAGATCGCTTTAAGGGGGGCATGTTTTCGGAGGAAGAGGAGGCCATCATCCAGCAAACGGGGAATGCGATGCTTCAGGAACGCATGTCGGCCAACCCTTACTTCCGCACTTATCTGGAGACCGTCCTGAGGATTAAGCAATACGACGCGGGAGGGGAAAAATTCAAGGAATGGCACCGGGTGCTGGATGCCATGCTTGCCAGCGGGGAAAGCTTTCGGTCGAGTGATTTTCAAGATTTTCTAAAATTTTCCCGCTATTTCTTCGAAGAAAAAGCCTTGCGGTATTCCGCAACTGGCACCAGCTGGCACGCCCTTACCGACAACTTTCGCTTTAATTTTGCCGAAGGAGAGCCCGTGGTGGAATTTGAACAGCTGGATTTATTGGCTTCGCGTAAGCAAGACTCCATCTTTATCCACGAAACTAGCGGGGTCTTTTTTCCCGTAGAACAATATTGGCGGGGCAACGGCGGCCGGGTGACCTGGGAGCGCTTCGGATGGGAAGATGAAGTCTACGTCGAACTGTCCGCCTATGAATTTGAAATGCGCAAAAGCCTCTACAGTGCAGAAGGCGCCCGCCTCCATTACCCCTTGTTTTTCGGCACCAAAGCCGTAGAGGGGTCCTTTAGTGATAAATTGGTCGTTTCTAATGCGGCTACCGACGGTTCCTATCCCCGCTTTGAGTCGGATGATAAAGTCCTCAACATCAATAATATCGGAGAGGGCATCGACTACACGGGCGGTTTCCGCATGTACGGCACGACGGTATACGGTTACGGCTCTAAAGACAACCGGGCCAAGATTCGCATTAAAGACAATAAAGAACAGCTCGTCTTCCGGGCGGCTTCCGAACTTTTCACCATCCGCCGCCAGGAACGCATCGTCGGGGAAAAGGTGGAAGCGGTGATTTACCTGGGAGCGGATTCCCTCTATCACCCTTCCGTCAATATCCGTTTTGAGATTCCGAAAGGAGAGGTGCAACTATCGCGAGGGGACCGGGGCAGCGATCGCAATCCTTTTTACAGTTCGATCCACGGCGTAAATATCGATGCCGATAAGATATTTGCCTATCCCGACAGAGATTCGATGCTCATCGGTAAGGAAACGATTAGCATCGCCAAAAAGGCGGACATCCACTTCGAGTCGCTCAAATTTTTCAACGGCACCGATTACCGCCGCTTCCAAAATATCGCTACTTCCAATCCGCTGG
>CAYWHT010000039.1:0-10226 GCA_964458135.1 uncultured Saprospiraceae bacterium
CTATGGAGAGATAGCGAAGAAACGAACGAAAAGCTTTTGGAATGGTCATGAAACGTTTATAATTGGCGTCGGGCAGCGCACTCCCACCGCGGATGATCAGATGGTTGGGTTTATCGTTCTGACTAATAAACGCTTATGGCGGTAGCGCCGGTTCCGTAAATCGGTTACTTTAGAGCTTGTTAGGAGTTTACTTTCCACCACGACTGCGCGTTACTGATGCTGGAGCCGGTAAATGGCATAATCGTATTTCCCTTCCAGGCTTTCCACGTATTGAACGGTACCCAGCCGAAACTTCACGGGAAATTTAACCGAGCGTTCCAGCTGCACTTCCATTTTGCAGAAAAAGCCCAAGCGATCGTACTGGTAAACGCTGGGCTGGCGCCTAAGGGCGAATGGCGCCGCCTCATCCTGCTCCGGAAGGCGCAATAGGGGCCAGGTTTCGCTTTTGAAAAATTTAACAGCTGCCGCTTGCCTTTCTCTAAGCGCCGAAGTTTGCCCGTCCATCCGGCGTAGCTGGGGGATGGACTTGCCGGATATTTCAGGCGCCGGCTGCCCGTAACCTACGGCAAGAAAAAAGAGCAAAGCAAGTGTGATCAGGTATCTCATATTTTATTCCATAAAGTAACGGAATACCTTTAACGCCCCGCAAACCAGAGAATGTGGGTGCAATCACTGCAGATAAAGCAGGCAGCTTTGCGGTTGGCCCAGTCCAGATCCAGAAAGGTCAGCACCGCCGTATTGAGCAGTACTTTTTTCTTCCGGAACCGCTCATTTTCACAAATCGGGCACCGCAGGGCTTTACCTTTGATTTCTACAGTTTGGGGATCTTCCTTACTTTTTCCAAAAATAGGCATAATGCGAATGTTTAGTCGAATATCTTTTATTTAACGTTCGCTCCCGACTTTTTTCGGCTTCCAGCGTAGAGCTCGAAATGCTGGAATTTGCATTCGAGGGCGCCGTTAAAGAGGGTTAGCTTACGCGAAGGGCGCAGTCCCAGGGCCTTCAGGGCTTCTTTATTGGCCGAAAGCATCCAGGCGTCCCAGCCAGTAAACTGTTGTTTGAGCTGATCGCCGATGGCGGCGTACAATTTACGGATATCCTGCTGCACCAAGCGCTCGTCGTAGGGCGGGTTGGTCATCAGCAGTCCTTCCGCACCCGGAGCCGCCAATTTTTCGAAAGCTTCCTGTTTCACCTGGATGAGATCCTCCAATCCAACATTCCGGATATTTCGCCGGCAGATTTCCACGGCCCGCGCGTCGCGGTCGCATCCTAAAATAGGGTGGGGGAGAGAGCGTCCGGCGGCTTCGGCCTCGCTCAGGATCTCTTGCCATAGGGGTTGATCAAAGTTCTTCCATTGTTTAAACCCAAAACGGGATCGCCGGATTTGCGGCGGGATATTGGCTGCGAGGAGCGCGGCTTCGATCAGCAGGGTGCCGGAGCCGCACATGGGGTCGAGGAAGGGGCGTTCTCCTCGCCATCCCGACAACAAGATCATACCGGCGGCCAGCACCTCGTTGAGGGGGGCGGCCACCGCTTTTTGGCGGTAGCCCCGTTTGTGCAGGGAATCTCCCGAACTGTCGAGCGAGAGGGTGCACTGCTCGTCGGCCAAATGAAGGTTGATCCGCAATGACGGGTTTTGGGTATCGACGTTGGGCCGCCGGCCAAAATCGCGCCGGAAACGATCCACAATCCCGTCTTTGACACGCAGAGCCGCAAACTTGGAGTGTTTGATTTTCTGCGAATGCACGAAAGCGTCCACCGCCAGGGTGTCATCCAGGCCCATGTACTGCGACCAATCGATGCGACGCACCTTTTTATACAGCTCGTCTTCGTGGCGCACCCGGAAGCGATCAATGGGGGTGAGCACCCGCAAGGCGGTGCGCAATTCCAGGTTGGCCCGGTAAAGCAGGCGAAGATCCCCCCGGCAGCGCAGCGCGCGTTTCAGCGGTTCGATCTCCTGGCCGCCGATCGCTTCGAGCTCGGCGGCCAGGAGGTTTTCCAGTCCGGCCAGGGTTTTGATCAGTAGCTCCATGCTTAACCGCCTTCTTTGTTAGCGCCCGTAGTATCCGGTAGGCTGTTTTCGAATTGTTCGCCGGCTTCGGGCATCGCCGGTTGCGGCTCCCCGGAATCACAGGAGCTAATCGGCAAAGCGTAATCGAGCAACAGGTTGCCGTTGTAGGCAACCATATCTCCGTTAGCGGTGTCGTAAAAAACCTCCAGTACAAGATAACGCCAAGTTTCTTGTGGATGGAGTTCAAAGGAATAATCTTTCCAACGCGAATGGTCAACGGGCGCCGTTTCCACCAACAACTCGCCCCGTCTTTTGGCGCCGTTTGCTCCCCAGATTCGGAGTACGGCCGGCCTGTTGTAGTTCACCGGCTGATTAGTCAACCGGCTGATGCTGGTGTAGCGTTCCGACCGGCAAATGGAAAGCCTAAACGCATAACAGCCGCCCTTGCGCAGGGGGCTTTCCAGTTTTTGGAAGACCGCTTCGTAGGTTTTATTGTCCCGGGCCACCATGCCCGGGTAAGTTTTCCCCTGAAGGGCCGGCCGGCTCACTGAAAAAACGCGCTTAGGTTGAATATTCGGCGGGGATTCTCCTTCAAAATTTGATGTATTTCTCCATCCGATGGGTAAAGTACTGTGCTGGGGCGCGCCTTCGAAAGAGGGATGATCCAAAAAGATGGTGTCCTTTTTCGCCGGGAGCGTCGTCCAACATAAGCAAAGCGTCCATAGGAGAAAAACGATTTTCATTCTATTTGTATTTGAGGTATTGATGGAAGCGGGCTTTGAGCTTAGCGGCCTGCGATTTTTAGAAGGACTCCTTCCCCTCCGTCGATCCACCCTTCCGGATCTTTGATTTTACGTCTGTTTAGAAGGTAGAAGCTTTCTTCGGGCAAACCGTAGCGTCGGAGATGGCGGCGCAGGTTCGCCATGCGTTGCTTCACCAACCGGCGCGTAGCCCCGTTGACGGCGATGAGCAGTTCGGCCCGGGGCGTTCGGACCAATGATCGGGTGAGTTGGTGCAGCGCCATATTGCCCGTCGTACAAGCTTCTTTAGCGGGAAAATAGTAATATTCTTCCGTAAGTTGTGTTCCGCCGGTGGCGAATTTAATTCTCGTCGAGAATTGCTCTAAAAGGCGAACAAGTTCTCTGAGTTGTAGCACGGGCGGTACGGAAAGGGTGTCAGGCGGGGTGAGCAGGTGGCCGTCTTGACAATCCACTAGCAGCAGGGGGCTGGCGTTATCGATTAACACGTTGCCCCGGTAAGTCCGGGTGGCGCCCGAAGGCCGGCAGGATTCTACAATCAGGTGGGTAAAGGCGGCGGAAGGGCGGAAATCGAAACGCAACTCGCGCCAATTGGTGTCCCGGACGGGGTAAGAGATGGCCAGCAACTCCCGCCGGTCACAGTTGCGGAAGCCGCCCCAAAGCCGGATGACGACGGGCTGGTTGTAATTGGCCCCGTACCCGTTCGCCCGGCTGAAACTGCGATAGGCGGGAGAACGGGCGGCGTAAAGTTTCCAGCGGTAGCAACGAGCGGGTTGCAAAGGGCGGGTCAATTCCTGGCCCAGGCCTTCCTGGGTCCCGTTATCCCTTACGACCAGCCCGACGTAGGCATGCCCGTCGAAGGGTTGCTGGGTAACCGCGTACATTCCATTGGGGTGGATATCCGGCGGCGATTCACCCGGCGCATCGCAAACAAACCATCCTTGCGGGGGTTTGGCGGCTTGCCGTTCGTCTTCAAAAGAAGGATTGTGTAACGGCATCCAGCTTAATTGTCCGGTGAGGGGGCCGCAATACAACAAACAAAAGAATAAACCCGAAAAGCAGGGTCGTAGCATGAAGGCATGGCTTGGTGTCGGCCCACTAAATTACCAAAATTTGCCGGGCGGTTTAGCCCACCACGCATTTTCCCAGTCCGAATAGCACGAACAGCCAGACGATGCCTTTAAAGAGGAAAAAAAGAAAGCCCGCTAAGCCCAGTTTTTTAAGCCAAGCCATGAATTTGGATGGCCGTTGCTCTTTGTTTTCCGTATCGATGGAGGGTTGATGGCTCATAAACGATCGTTTTCGGCGTATCAAGTTTGTAATACGCCCGGATTAAAGGGCGCTACGGGAGCATTATTGGCCGCTTCGATACCCTGTGAAATCACCTGGCGGGTATCCACCGGATCGATAATGGCGTCCACCCAAAGGCGGGCGGCGGCGTAGTAGGGCGTCGTTTGCTCGTCGTAGCGCGATTTTGTTTCTTCAAACAATTTTTGTTCTTCTTCGGGGGCCAATTCTTCTCCTTTTTTCTTGAGGGTGGATACCTGGATTTGGGTGAGCACCTTGGCGGCCTGCGCCCCGCCCATCACGGCGATCTTGGCCGTGGGCCAGGCGACGATGAAGCGGGGGTCGTAGGCTTTGCCGCACATGGCGTAATTGCCCGCCCCGTAAGAATTCCCCATGATCACCGAAAATTTGGGCACGGTGGAATTGGATACCGCATTGACCATCTTGGCGCCATCCTTGATAATGCCGCCGTGCTCGGAGCGGGTGCCCACCATGAAGCCGGTGACGTCGTGCAGAAAAACCAGCGGGATCTTTTTTTGGTTGCAATTCATGATAAAACGGGCGGCTTTATCGGCGGAATCGGAGTAGATGACGCCGCCGAACTGCATTTCTCCCTTCTTGGTTTTCACCAGTTCCCGGTTGTTGGCCACGATGCCCACCGACCAGCCGTCGATGCGGGCGTAGGCGCAGATGATGGTTTTGCCGTAGCCTTCCTTGTAATAGGTGAGTTTGGAATCGTCGGCCAGGGTTTCGAGAATGCTTACGGTATGGTAGGGTTTGGTCAGGTTTTCGGGGAAGAGGCGGTACAGATCCTCGGCCGGTCGGCGGGGTGGGGCGGGTGCTGTGCGCTCGAAGCCGGCTTTTTGGAAATGCCCCATGCTGCCGACCAGTTCGCGGATGGTTTGCAGGCAGGTTTGATCATCGGGCATCTTATAGTCGGTGATCCCGGAGATTTCCGAATGCGTGCCGGCGCCGCCCAGCGTTTCCTTATCGACATTTTCCCCGATGGCGGCCTTAACCAGGTAGGGGCCGGCCAGGAAGATGGAACCGGTGCCGTCAACGATGAGTGCCTCGTCGGACATGATGGGCAGGTAGGCGCCTCCCGCCACGCAACTGCCCATCACGGCGGCGATTTGCGGGATGCCCATACTGGACAGGCGGGCGTTGTTGCGGAAGATTCGCCCGAAATGCTCCTTATCGGGAAAGATTTCGTCTTGCAGGGGGAGAAAAACCCCGGCGCTGTCCACCAGGTAGATGATGGGCAAGCGGTTTTCCATGGCGATTTCCTGGGCGCGCAGGTTTTTCTTGCCCGTAATGGGAAACCAGGCGCCGGCTTTTACGGTGGCGTCATTAGCGACGATCACGCACTGCCTTTCCGACACGTAGCCGACCATGACGACTACGCCCCCGCTGGGGCAGCCTCCGTATTCCTGGTACATTTCGTGACCGGCGAAGGCGCCGACTTCGAAGCGATCCCGTCCGGGATCGAGGAGTTGTTCGATGCGTTCGCGGGCCGTCAGCTTTCCCTGTTCGTGCTGCTGCGCAATGCGGCGTTCGCCGCCGCCCATCCGCACTTTCTGCAGGCGGTGCTCCATTTTGGAGAGCAGCAACTTCATATTGTCTTCGTTCTTGTTCTGATCGATTTCGGTCTTGGTCATAGGTTGGGCGTATTGAAATTTTGGTTTTAGAGTCCGCCAACCCAAAATTTGTGATTGCTGACTTGCTCTTTTTTCACCTCGCTGCGTTAAAAAGCCTCGCCTGCGTTTTTTACTCCTGACCCTGCGGTTGGGATCTCGGACTTGCGAGCTAAAAAAATAGCTGCGCCATAATTTCACAAATCCCGGATTGTTGGGAGTTTACCCTGTGGAATAGCCGCTCTGCGAATGCTACAGGGTTTACCCTTTGGCCTGCAAATGACCATCAATGAAACCTCCCTTCATCATTTTTTCGCCCCATATGAGGCTCGAAAGTGGTTTCGTGAGCACTCAAATCTGGTCATTTTCGGCATCAAAAGCAAACTTCCAACGAGCTCTAAGCCACAAAACTCCGCTTCACCACGGGAGGTGGAAAGCGGAGCTCGGCCGGCGGAAGAGCGGATCAATTTTCCTTTTCGAAGGCGTAGTAATATTCGCCGGGGTAGTTTTCGTAGACGCCTTCCAGGATGACTTTATCCTGGGCGTCATTAAAGCGATCGAGCAATTCGGCGACGGAGGCAACGGCCTGATCGCCCACGTGGGTGATGATGAAGCCCGGGTCCATATTGGTTCTTTCAATGGGGCTGTCGCGGAAGATGCTGATCACTTTGACGCCTTCCTTATCGAGGCGCTCGCGTTCTTCGGGGGTGAGTTCGCGCAATTCGAAGCCAAATTCGCGGAGGAGGTCTTCGGTTTTGGCGGGAATGATGGCGGTGGAATTGCTTTTATTTTTGAGGGTGACGGTGGCGTGGCGGGTTTCTCCGCGCCGGATGTATTCCACGGTGATAGTATTGCCGGGGCGATAGCGGCCTACCTGTTCTTGCATTTCAGGCAGGGTGCGGGTTTTGACGCCGTTAATGCTGATGATGACGTCTCCTTTGCGCAGACCGGCGTCTTCGGCCCCGCCGCCGGGCGAGACGCGGGTGATAAATACGCCTTCGACGGCCTCCAGACCGAGATCCCGGGCGCGCTCGCTATTGACTTCATCGATAAATACGCCGAGCAGGCCGCGCTGCACCTTGCCGTAATCGCGTAAATCCCGGATGACTTTGCGCGCCAAATTAGCCGGAACGGCAAAGGAATAACCTTCGTAGCGCCCGGAGCGGGTAACGATTGCGGTATTGATGCCGATAAGCTCGCCGTTGGTGTTTACCAGGGCGCCGCCGCTATTGCCCGGGTTGACCGCCGCATCGGTTTGGATGAAAGACTCGATGCGATCCTGGCCTTCCAAAATATCGATGCTCCGCCCTTTGGCGCTAACAATGCCAGCCGTCACCGTAGATTCCAGATTAAAGGGATTGCCTACCGCCAGCACCCATTCGCCCACGCGCAGGGAGTCGGAATTGCCAAACACCAGATGAGGCAGCTCTTCGGCCTGTATCTTGATGAGCGCCAAATCCGTACTGGGGTCCACACCGATCAATTCGGCCTTGAACTCCCGGTTGTCGCTCAGGGTAACTTCAATATCGTCTCCCTCCTCGATGACGTGGTTATTGGTCACGATATAGCCGTCGGAAGTGATAATGACGCCGGAACCGGAGGCCGATTCCATGGAATTGCTGCCCCAGAAATCAAAATTGCGGTTCTTTTGAAGGGTCTTGATATTGACAACCGCAGGGGTTACCGATTCGGCGGAAGAAGTAAAATTGGTGGGTGCGGATGACAAAAAGGTGCGCTGTATCCTGCCGTCGAGTAGATCTTCATTGGAGCGTGTATACTGTGGATGGGGGGTCTCGCGGATAACGACCTGCCGCTCCGAATCGAAATACCGGTAGATAAAAATCGCCAATATCGCACTGAGCAGGGAGCTTCCGAAAACAATACTGTATTGCTTCATTTCCTTCTGATTAGCGGAAGTTTAGTTATTTTATGTGACTTGGGAGGATTTCAATTTAACGAAAGCCGCTCAAATTCCCAAGTAATTTTTCCAACATGATGTTTGTCTGCCCAATAGACAATAAACTTGCAAAAAAGTTGGCCGGCGTTCCTCCGAGATGCGCAATAGTTGAGAGATTTTGCCGTCAGCCCGATTTCATTTTGAACCAAACGACATTAAAACGCCGAAAGGCGCGCGACTGTTTTACTATAAAGTTGTTAAAGCAAAAGCTCCAATTGTTATGAAAGAACAGAATCATTCGCAAGATTCCGGAGAAGAAAGAAAAGATCCTTTTGACGGCCCTTACGTCGGTAACATCTGGGGGTGGAAATTGTCCCTGATCGGGTTGGTGCTGATCGTGCTGATGGTTGGCCTGATGGTTTACCGGCATTACGCCCTGGACGTTGCTTTTGGCGAGGATCAAAAGGCGGAACCCGTCGTAAAGACCCCCCAGGATTCCAGTCTTCAAAAACAAGAAAATGAGTGAATGGACCTTTTTTAAATACCAGGGCGCGGGCAACGATTTCGTCATCCTGGACAATCGCGCGGCGCATTTTCCGGGGCGTTACGATGAGCAACTGCTGCGCCGGTGGTGCGATCGCCGTTTCGGCATTGGCGCCGACGGGCTCATCCTGCTCGAACACCATTGCGAACACGACTTTCGCATGCTGTATTTTAACGCCGACGGCAGGGAGGGCAGCTTGTGCGGCAACGGTGGGCGCTGCCTTGTTGCTTTTGCTCACCACCGGGGCCTCATCGGCGCCGATTGCACCTTCATGGCGATTGACGGCCCGCACCGGGCCCGGGTGGTGCGCCCGGATTGGGTCGAGCTGGAGATGCATCCCGTAGACGGGGTGGAGCTCCATGATGGCCACTGTTTTCTCGATACGGGCTCGCCCCATTACGTCACTTTCGTGGAAGATTGGGAAGGGCTGGATGTGGTAGCCGAAGGCCAGAAAGTTCGGTATTCGGATCGCTTCCGTGAATTTGGCGTCAACGTCAACTTTGTGCGCCCGCTGGCCGACGGCATCGAGATTGCCACTTACGAGCGGGGCGTCGAAGACGAAACGCTGGCCTGCGGCACCGGCGTGACGGCGGCGGCCATGGCCTATTACCTGCAGCAGCCCGGCCCGGAACGCCGTCGGGTCAAAGTGTGGGCGCGAGGCGGCGAACTAGAAGTGCGTTTCCATTACGAGGGCGGGCGTTTTGCAGACGTTTGGCTCTGCGGTCCGGCCCGGCGGGTTTTTCAGGGGGTCATTTCCGATGCTCCCGCTCAGCCTTCTTAATACTTCTGTACTTCGTCCACCTTTTGAAAATTGGCTACATTTGAATCCGCAATGGGTTCTTTTGCTATCGTAGATCAAAAAATCAGCTCGATGGAAATCAATTTGCTCAGCGATACCGTGACCAAACCGACACCGGGCATGCTGCAAGCCATGATGGCGGCGGAAGTCGGAGACGATGTATTTGGGGAAGACCCCACCGTTAATGCCCTGGAAGCCAAAGTGGCGGCCATGTTTGGCAAGGAAGCCGCCGTTTTTTGTCCTTCCGGCACGATGACGAACCAAATTGCCATCAACGTGCACACCCAGCCGCTGGATGAAATTATTTGCGACGAATACTCCCACGTCTACCAGTACGAAGTGGGCGGTTACGCGTTTAATTCCCGGGTGGGCATCAATCTGATTCGGGGAACGCACGGAAAGGTGACGGCCGAACAAGTAGCCGCCGCCATCAAGCCGGATAACGATTGGCTGCCCACTAGCCGGCTGGTAGTATTGGAAAACACTTGCAACAAAGGCGGCGGAAGTTACTATACGCTCGATGAGATTCGACCCATCGCCCAGCTTTGCCGGGAAAAAGGGCTCACGCTGCACCTCGATGGCGCGCGCCTTTTCAACGCGTTGGTGGAGACCGGAGCGTCCACCCGCGAGGTAGGAGCTTGCTTTGACACCATTTCTCTTTGTCTATCCAAGGGACTGGGAGCGCCGGTGGGGTCATTGCTCACCGGACCGGAAACTTTTATTCGCAAGGCGCGCCGGGTGCGCAAGGTCATGGGTGGCGGTATGCGGCAGGCGGGATATCTGGCGGCGGCCGGCATCTACGCGCTGGATCATCAGGTAGAGCGCCTGGCCGAAGACAATGAGCGGGCCCGCCGGCTGGGCGCCACCCTGCGGGAAATGCCCTACGTAGGGACCGTGCGCCCGGTGCAAAGCAACATCATCATCTTCGATCTCAAAGCTCCCCGTACGGCGGAAACTTTTCTGGGGCAATTGTCCGCCCACGGAATCAAGGCGGCCCGATTCGGCCCGCAGACGATACGTTTTGTGACCCACCTGGACGTCAGCGAGGAAATGATTCAGAAAGTGCAGGAAGTATTGGGCTTGCTAGCCAAAGAATCGGCAGTAGCTTAGGGGCACTTTCGGCATCAAAATCCAACTCCCGACAAGCACTAGGAGCTCTGCCCTTTGCGGCGATTGATTTCGTCGCGTATTTCGGCGGCGCGCTCGTAATCTTCACTGGCGAGGGCTTCTTCGAGCAGCTTTTGTAGCCCTTCCACCGAATAGGAGGAGAGGGAAGCTTCCTTTTCCGGACCGGAA
>CAYWHT010000039.1:10236-13723 GCA_964458135.1 uncultured Saprospiraceae bacterium
TCTTCGAGCACGATGCCGGCCGCGTCGAGGATGAACTCATAGGTGTAGATCGGGCAATTGAACCGGACGGCCATGGCCAGCGCATCGGAAGTGCGGGAATCGATTTCGAAAATTTCTCCTTCCTTAATGCACACCAAGCGCGCGTAAAAGATGCCATCCAATAAGTTGTTGATGACGACCTCCTTGAGCTCTATATTGAAAGTTTCCAGGGTGTTTTTAAACAAGTCGTGGGTAAGTGGTCGGTTGGGCGTCATGCGTTCCATGGCTACGGCAATGGCCTGGGCTTCAAAGCTTCCGATGACGATGGGCAAACGCCGGGTGCCTTCCTGTTCGCCCAATACCACTGCGTAGTTGTGGGATTGGGTGACGCTGTGAGAAAGGGCAACTATATCTAGTTCAATTTTTTTCATACGGCTTATTGGTCGCTAGGATAATCGTTGGATGGCGGTTTGCCAATGGACGCCGCCGCGGCGAAACCCATCGGACTACCGGCTAAGCTCGAAAATGACGCCGCAAACAAAAGCGCAGCGAGCAGGCCATAACCTTGGGAGGCCCGTCCGGAATTTTAGCGATTTTATGGAATTTACGACATAATTCCAAAATTCTCAAACCACCCGTTAAGGCGCACAAAAGTAGTAAATCAGAAACAATTTTTCCAGCAGATAAAAGAATAGGCTTTCTTTTTATCTATCGCCGGCTTTGGCTCGTTGCCAGAGGGATTCCATTTCTTTGAGCGACATGGATTGAAGATCGCGCTCCGCGTGGTTTTCGATGTATTCGAAACGCCGTTTGAATTTCTGATTGACGCGTTCGAGCGCCGTCTCGGGGTCGATTCCCTGAAAGCGGGCGTAATTGATGAGAGAAAACAAGACGTCGCCAAATTCCTCTTCCCTTTTTTCCTGGGATGGCGCCTGCATGGCGGCTTTCATCTCCCGGATTTCTTCTTCGACTTTTTCCCAGACTTGCTCGCTATTTTCCCATTCGAAGCCTACTTGCTTGGTCTTTTCCTGCATGCGGTAGGCCTTGACCATGGCCGGCAGGGAGTGGGGCACTCCCTGCAGAACCGACTTTTTTCCGCTTTTGAGTTTTAGCTTTTCCCAGTTTTGTTTGACTTCTTCTTCGTTGGCCACCGAAATATCGCCGTAGATGTGGGGGTGGCGTTCCACCAGTTTGTCGCATACGGCCTGCAGGGCGTCCGCAATATCAAAGGCGCCTTGTTCGCTGGCGATTTTGGCGTAGAAGACCATGTGCAACATCAAATCGCCAATTTCTTCCTTGATTTCCGGGAGATCTTCTTTCAAAATGGCGTCGGCCAATTCGTAGGTTTCCTCGATGGTGAGATGGCGCAGGCTCTGAAAGGTCTGTTTGCGATCCCAGGGACACTGCTCGCGCAGTTCGTCCATAATCGTCAGGAGCCTTTCAAAAGCCCGGAGTTTTCCTTGCAAATTACTTTCCATTTATTATATCTTTACCCGCTGTTGCAGCTTATTGTTACTGAAGGGTTTTGTTGCCCGCAAAGATAAACTCAATTTGCGGAGATATTGTTTCTACTGGTAAATAACCAACCTAAGTCTATGGAATTTTTGTATGTGCTGGCAATCGTTTTCATCGTTTTCGGTTTGTCGTTCGCACTCATCAATATACGACAGATCTTTACCGGAAAAGAATTCCGGGGCACTTGCGCCACCAATAACCCCATGCTCAAAAATAAGGTAGGAGACTGCTCCGTCTGCGGTAAATCGACCGACGAGGAATGCAAAATGCCGGAAGAGGAACAGCGGAAGTTGCGGAATAATCCGGCCGGGGCTTAGTTTGGTGGCTGGTAGCCGGTAAGGACTTCTTAAGGATGAAGCCCTTACCAACTACCCGCTGCCACCTCAAACCATCAAGCGGATGGGGTCTTCCAATATCGCCTTGAAAGTCTGCAGGAATTGAGCGCCCGTGGCCCCGTCTACAACGCGGTGGTCGCAGGAGAGCGTTACTTTCATCATGTGTCCTACGACGAATTCGCCTGCTTTGACGATGGGTTTTTCAACGATGCCCCCTACGGCCATAATGCAGGAATCGGGCGGATTGATAATGGCCGTAAACTCTTCGATGCCGAACATACCCAGGTTGGAGACTGTAAAGGTATTACCCTGCATCTCTTCAGGTTGCAATTTCTTTTCTTTAGCCTTACCCGCCAGGTTTTTCACTTCACTGTTCAGTTGGGAAAGCGTTTTCATATCGGCGTAGCGGATTACCGGCACCAGCAGGCCTTCGCTGACGGCCACGGCCACGCCCACGTTGACGTCTTTGTTGTGGCGGATTTTATCGCCCAGCCAGGAAGAATTGACGGCTGGGTGTTGGCGCAGCGATACGGCGGCCGCTTTGACGATAAAGTCGTTGAACGAGATTTTGGCGGGCGCCACTTCGTTGACCCGCTTGCGCGTTTTCATGCAATTGCCCATGTCGATTTCGATGGTGAGGTAGAAGTGGGGCGCCGAAAACTTGCTTTCGCTCAGGCGGCGGGCGATGGTCTTGCGCATCTGGCTGAGGGGCTTGTCCTCGTAAGCCGCTTCGCCGGCGCTGGTGTATACAAAAGGTGTAACGGCGGGAGCTTCTTCCGCCGGCTGCTCTTGTTGCTGGGGCGCCGCTTCGGGCTCGGCGGGCGCGGATTCGGGCTGCGGGGGCGGTGTAGGCGCGCTTTCCTGGGTAGCCAGGTAGGCTTCAATGTCGCGCTTGATGATGCGTCCCTGATCGCCGCTACCGGCTACCTTGCCCAGGTCGATGCCCGATTGGCGGGCCATACTGCGGGCCAGCGGGGAAGCTTTGATGCGTTGGTCACTATCTGGGGCGGATTCGCCGCCTCCGGCCGCAACGGGCTCGGCGGCTTCCGATTTTTCGGGAGCCGGCTCGGTGCTTTCTTCGGTTTCCGGGGAGGCTTCGGAAGCGCCGTTGTCTCCTCCCTCCTCGGCTTCGGCGGCTTCGATGGCCGCCTTCCAATCTTCTCCTTCCTCTCCGATAACCGCAATGACGCCGTTGATCGGCACCGTTCCTTCCTTGACTTCGATATGCAATAAAACGCCGTCGAAGTAGCTGTCTAATTCCATCGTCGCCTTATCGGTTTCCACCTCGGCAATGGTTTCTCCGGCCTCCACTTCTTCTCCCTCTTCCTTCATCCAACTGACGATATTACCTTCTTCCATTGTATCGCTCAAACGAGGCATGCGAATGACTTCAGCCATGGTTTTGGATTTTTTCTGATCAAAATAATCGGATGCAGCGATCCGCCGCTCCGGCAAATATGCATAATTCTGCGTTAAAGCCGGGGCCTTTTGGCGAAAATTGGCGCCTGCTTGTGTGAGTAGTGGTAACGAATAAGGGCCTCGTAGCTACGGAATCCTTACCAACGCACTACCACAATAAAGTTAACGTAAATTCTACACCAAGCCTAGTACACTGTGTAATAAGTTCTTTGATGTTTTGGGATGGGTATTTTGGCGAA
>CAYWHT010000040.1:0-6936 GCA_964458135.1 uncultured Saprospiraceae bacterium
CCGTCACACAACGCACATTGAAAGCGGCCTGGGCCAGGAGCACCAGACCGAAAGCCAGCGTAATGCCGTCGCGGTAGTAAAACAGGTAACTGCCGATGAGCGCCAGGCCCAGGGTGAGTTGCAGGATGCGCACCAGGTGCCAGTTGTGGGTGAGGTTGGTGCGGATGCGTTTGATGGTAGGCTGGTTCATAACTATTGTATTTTGTAAGGGGTCAGGCGGTTAGCCGGCCATATTTTTTAGGCGCCGGGCTTAACCTTTGGTTTTTTAATCTTTGATAGCGCTGCTTTGCGGCGCCAGCGTAATACTCCACATTCCCCGCAAATCGCCCATCGCGTAGCCGGTCGCCTCATCTTCGGGATAGAGCGCCTGTATAGTGGCGTAGTCACTTTCCCGGATGTCTTCGCCCACTTTGCCGTGGCATTTCAGGCAGAGGGGGTTGATAGTAATGGGAGCGTAAAAGGCGATTTGCTGATCGTTGAGGCGTTCCACTTGAGGCTTCAAATCCCGTCCTTGCTCTACGGCTTTGTGGTAAGCATTTAACACTTCGCGCTCCCGCTCGGTTGGCCGGTCTTTCGGATTGCGCACTTTAAGGCTCGTCCGACGGATGTCGGCATTATGTACTTTGGATAGGCTGTCGACCAGGGGGTAAGCGACTACATTGCAGTATTGCAGCGCATTTTCCACTCCGCCTTTAGCCAGCGCCTCGCTGAGCTGCCCGCTCAATTCGGCAAAAGTGGCCTGAGCAATGTTTTTGCCTTTTTGCAGGTAGGCCTGACGCTCTTTTGGGCTAAGGTCTTCGGTGGCTTCCCGCCCGCCTTCGTGTTCTCCCGAACAGGCCCAAACGCCCACCAGAGTGGTTGCCAGGGTAAAAAGTACAATGCGGAGTTTCATGGTAGAGGATATTAGTTTCGTAGGATCAAATATAAGGAAATATGAAAGGATTTTCCTGCATTTTGCCCGTCACGACCCTAACCTTACTTCGCCCAACCGGTTAGCACACCAGGTCAGAGCAGCAATCCAAAATTTTACCCGGCCGCAGGGACGGGCCAAATCAAAAATCCAAAATCCAAAACCCAAAACCCAAAATCAAAAATCAAAAACCCAAAATCAAAAACCCAAAACCCAAAACCCAAAATCAAAAACCCAAAATCAAAAACCCAAAATCAAAAATCCAAAATCCAAAACCCAAAATCCAAAATCCAAAACCCAAAATCCAAAATCCAAAATCCAAAATCCAAAATCCAAAATCAAAAACCTACTACCCCCGGTGCGTCAACTTATAAATCACGGGCACCAACAGCAGCGTAAAGAAAGTAGAGCTCGTCAATCCCCCAATAATCACCCACGCCAGGCCGTTTTTCCACTCCGCCGCGGCTCCGCCGGCTACTGCGATGGGGATCATGCCCACGATCAGCGAGATGGCGGTCATGAGGATGGGGCGCAGCCGGATGCGGCCGGCCTGTACGAGGGCGTCGAAGGTGGACAGCCCGCCGGCGCGCGCCTGGTTGGCGAAGTCCACCAACAGGATCGCGTTTTTCGCCACCAAACCATTGAGCATGATGATGCCGATGATGGAGAATACGTTGAAAGGCTCCATCGTCAGCGCCATGGCCAACAGGGCGCCGACGCCCGCCACGGGGATGGAAAACATCACGATGACCGGATCGAGGAAGGAGTCGTAGAGCGCCACCAGGATGAAGTAGACGAAAAGGATGGAAGCGACGAAGACGATACCCAGATCGGAGAAGGCGTCGGACTGCCGCTTGAGGTCGCCGCCGTATTCCACGATAACGTCGGCCGGGGGTGGATTTTGCGCCACCCATTCCTGAATTTCGAGCCCGATGCTTCCCGAGGGGCGGCCCAGCACCTGCGATTGCAGGCGCACGGCGGGCACGCGGTCGTTGCGTTCCAGGCGGGCGGGGCCGGTGGTGGGCACGATTTCGGCAAACTGACTTACCTTGTACATTTGGCCCTTGCGGTTCATTACTGTCAGGTTGGCGATATCTTCGCGGCTGCGGCGGTCGAAGGCGTCGAGGCGGATATTGATGTCGTATTCCCGGCCGCCCTCGCGGTACTTGGCGTCGGTATTTCCGCTAAAGGCCGTTGCCAGCGTTCCGCCCACCATTTGCAGGTCGAGCCCGAAATCCGCCAGGCGGGCGCGGTTGACCCGCACCGAAAGCCGGGGCACCCCTTCACCTACCGCCAGTTCGGCCTGCGTGACGCCTTCCGTATTTTTTAGCTTGACCAACAAGCGATCGGCATAATCCCGGGCGCGCTCGTAATTAGTGCTGGAGACGATGACCTGAATGGGCGTATCGCCGGTGCCGCCGAAAAAGGTGATCTCGTTGGAAGTGATTTGCACCCCGGGGAGAATTTTCGATAGCGCGTTTTTGGTCTGGGCGGCGTAAACCGCGGTGCTCACCTCCCTTTCATCCTGGGGCACGAGCTTGAGCGTGAATTCCGCCAGGTTAGGGCTGTTCTGCCCCCGCCCCAGGAACCCCGTCTGACGCCCCACCAGGGTAAATACATTCTCCACTTCGGGTTGGCGGAGCAAATAGGCTTCCGCCCGCTGCGTAAGTTTATTGGTCTCGCGGAAAGAGGCGTTTTTGGGCAGTTCGAGCTGCACGATAAACTCCCCGCGGTCACCTGTATTGAGAAAAGCCGTACCGATGTAGCCACCGGTGATGAGCAGGGTCGATCCCGCGATCAGGATAAGGGAGGCCCCGATGACGAGCCAGGGATGGCGCAGCGACCAGTCGAGCAACCGGCCGTACTGCTCCGATAAACGGTAAATGCCCGCCTCAAAATTGCCGAAAACGAGCTTGGCCAGGGAGCCCTCCCGGAAGCGCTCCAGGCGCGAAATACGCGAGGACAGCGCCGGCGCTACCGTATAACTCACAAACAAGCTCATCGCAATCGAAACGGTCACCACCACCGCAAATTGCCGCATGATGATGGCCACCAGCCCGGTAGAAAAGATGAGAGGCAGAAAGACGACCACCAGCACCAGGGTGATCGACATAGCCGTCCAGAGGATTTCCTGCGCCCCTTCCTTGGCGGCCATCCGGCTGGTCTTGCCCATCTCGAGGTGGCGGAAGATATTCTCCAGCACCACGATGGAATCATCCACCAGAATACCGATGACCAGCGACATGGCCAGCAGCGTAAGCACGTTGAAAGTGTAATCCAGCGCCCCCATAACGATGATGGTCAGCAGCAAGGAGGCGGGGATGGAAATCATGACAATGAGGGCGTTGCGGAAGCTGTGTAAAAACAACAGCATGACCGCCGCTACCAGTAAAATAGCGAGGAGCAGGTCTTTGAGCACCGAGCGCACGGCCTCCAGGGTGAACTCCGAAGTGTCGGTGGCTATCGCGAATTGCAGCTGCTCCTTCCGGTATTGGGTCTGCAGTTCGCCCAACGCCTGACGCACCCGTTCGCTTACCTCCACGGCGTTGGCGTCGGCCCGCTTGATGATGGCCAGGCCGATGGCGTTCTGCCCGTTGACCCGGTTGATGTCGGTCACCTCCTCCTCCGCATCCCGCACTTCCGCGACTTGGTACAGCTTCACCGGCGCGCCGGTAGGCCCCTGGAAGACGACCAACTGCCGCAGATCTTCCAGTGATTTAAAACGCCCCGATAACTGGATGAGCACCTCTTCGTCCTGGTTTTGCACTTTTCCGGTGGGAAATTCCAGGTTGGCGGTGCGGATGGCTTGCAGGATCTGCAGGATCGACACGTTTTGCTTTTCGAGTTGATCGCTTTTGATGCTGACGCGAATTTCGCGTGCCCGGCCGCCCAGTACTTCCACCTGCCCCACGCCCGCCCGCCGGTTGATGGCCGGCAGGACGCGGTCTTGCATGAGCTGGTAAAATTCGGTGGGAGGCAGCTTGGAGGTAGCCCCGATATTCATGATCGGGAACTCGTCGGACGAGATCTTGGAAACGATGGGCGTACGGGCTCCCTGCGGAAGATCGTTGAGGATGAGGTTGATGCGCCGCTGGGCTTCCTGCAGCTGCTTATCAATGCTGATGTCCTGCTCCATCGCCACGGTGACGGCCGAGAAGTTGGCCACCGAAACCGAACGGATTTCCCGGATCTTATTCAGGGAGGCGATGGCGTCTTCCACTACTTTGGTAATGCCGTTTTCCACTTCCGCCGGGCCGGCGCCCGGGTAGATGGTGGAGATCGTCACCACGGGGGCGTTGAATTCGGGCAACAGTTCTATGTTCAGGCGGGTAATGCTCAGGGCGGCCAGCACGCTAAGGGTGGCGAAAACAACGATAACCAGTATGGGGCGCCGGATGGACAATTCGATCATAGGACCGGGGATTGTAAGTGTTTACTGTACGATACGCACTTTGGTGCTGTCGGAAACGTTGATGTGGCCGGCGGTGATGACCCGTTCACCCGGCCGCAATCCGGAGAGGATTTCCACGCGGTTGGCGTAAATGTTGCCGACCTCCACGGGCCGCCGCCGGGCTATGCTATCCAGAACGACGTAAACTACCCCCTCCCGGACACTGCCCGGAAAGGCCTCCCGGGGCACGGCCAGGTTGGTGGCCGGAGAACCGATCGTAAAAAGGGCCTGACCGTTCATGCCGGAACGGATGGGGGCGTCGGCGGGATTTTGCATTTCGATCTTCACCGGATAGCGGCTGGAAAATACTTCCGGCTTGACGCCGATGAAAGTTACACGACCCTCGAACTTCCGCCCCGGATACACATCGGCCCTAAGGCGCACCGGCAAACCTTCCCTAACCTTGACGATCTGCTCCTGCGTTAGCAACACCTTGAGGCGCACCCGGCTGACATCGACAATTTGGTATAGAGGCTTGCCCTGACCTACGTAGCCGCCCACTTCGGGAACCGGATTGCGGGGAATGGGAGAGATATTGCCCGAGATGGGCGCCTCGATGGAGCTGTCGTCGAGTCGCTTTTTCAAAGACTTTACTTTGATCTTACCGCTTTCCAGCTTGACTTTGGCCTCTTCGTATTGGGATTGGGTGACGCCGCCCTCGCCCACCAGTTTTTCCAGGCGGGCGACATCGCGCTCCGCCTTTTCCAGGTTGAGCTGCGCGGCTTCCAGTTCATTGCGGGTGTAATCGTCATCGACTTGCACGAGCTTTTTCCCTTTGGATACGTAGTCGCCGGGGCGGGCGTACACGGCTTCGATTTGCCCATTGACGGTGGAAACCACCACCACCTCTCGCCGGGCCTGGAAAGAACCATTAACCCTAAAGCTATCCAGTAGGGTAGCGGAATCGGCCACCGCCACCGATACAGGGCTGAAGCCGATCTCCGTAGTGGTCAGCTCCAGTTGGGCTTCCTGCCGGGCGCGGTTGCGGGATAGTTGCCACCAGATACCGTAAGAAATGGCGATGAGGATCAATAATGCGATAACGACTCTCCAAATTCGGTTCATGTTGACTTGAGTATTTGACAGCGGGGCGCTTACAAGAGCCATTCCAGGAGCTCTCCCCGGGCGTAGCGGAGCTCTAATTCCGCGAGCTTGGTCTGTAAAAGGGTCGTAATGTAATTGGTTTGGGCTTCCCGCATGGCGGTTTCCGCCGAAAGCAATTCCATAATGGGGGTGATGCCCTGTTCGTACTGTTGCTGGATAACCCGGTAGATGGCTTCGGCTTCCTCCCGGTTGGTGCGTAGCGATTGTAACTTGTTGTAGTTGACCCGCAGGTCTTGCCGCGAACTGCGGTATTGTAAATCTAACGATTGGCGCGTGAACTGCAGGTCTTCTTCGGCGATTTCCAGCGCCACCCGCGCCTGATTGGCTTTCGCCCGTTGGCGGTGGCCGTCGAAGATGTCGTATTTCAGGCGCAGGCCTAAAAAAGAAGCGCCGTACCAGAAGTCGGTGCTGATCCATTCGTCCGGATTGTCGCCCTGGGCGCTCAGCAAAAGCTGCCCCCGGAGGTGGAGGCTGGGCAGGCGTTCGGCCTCCAGCCGGTCCAGTTCAATGCGCGACAACTGGTTGCGGGTTTGCAAGAGCGAAATTTCGGGGCGCTTTTCGAGGGGCGCCGATTCTAAAATGGAGGCGGGCAGCTCGTAATCTTCTTCCGGCAGACTATCCCGCAGCGCAATATCTTGATCAAAAGGCATGGCCATGCGGTATCGCAAAACTTCCAGCAGTTGTTCGTAACGCAATTCCAGGTTGCCAAGCTCGGTTTCCAGGTTGCGCTGGGCAATTTTCAGCCGCTTGACATCGATCTCCTTGGCAAACCCATTTTCGTACTGTTGCCGGGTGAGTGTCAGCAAGCCCTCGATGCGCGTCAGGTTGGCGTTGAGCAAGCCGCCTTTGCGACGGGCAATGAGGGCCTGGTAATAGGTTTTGGCGATTTCCAGGGCCACCTCCTCCCGGTTTTTCCGGATGCGTTGGGTGTTTACCTCCCGTATCTGCTCGCGCGCCGCTTTCCCGGCACTGAGCGCCGGGTCCCAAAGCATCTGGTCGAGGCCCAGTCCTAGCGTGCCTTCGATCGCTTTATCGTAACGAATAAGCGCCTCGCGATCATCCAGGCCGAGTAAGGCCCCGGGGCCGATAGTGATGGGCCGGGCAAAGTGGTAATTTAAATCGGCCCGCGCCCTTATCTGTGGCAAGGCTTTGCTTTTTCCTTCCTGGATTTGATACTGCGTTTTTTCCCGTTCCAATTCGGCTTTTCGAATGGCCGAGGCGTGCTCCAGGCCGTAGCGCACGCAATCGCGCAGGCTCATATACAGGGAATCTTGCCCCCGGACCACCAAAGGTAGAAGGATTAGAAAAAAAACGACTAAGATGACAGAATTGCGCATACCGCTTCGGTTTCGCCAATCAATAACAGCTGTTCAGAAAATAAGATCAAAGATAGCAAGGGTAATAAAAAAGTGAACTACCGGGTGAATTCGGCGCTAGTTAACCAAAGTCCACGTAATTTCCAACCCAGAGT
>CAYWHT010000040.1:6946-13710 GCA_964458135.1 uncultured Saprospiraceae bacterium
CGTCAAGACCGCAACGCACCTCTCAAATGTGGCGGCTTTCAAAATTCGTGTAATAGTTGTTATAAGTCAAAAACCGCTTTATGAGCATTTTTGGCTAACCAACCCGAAGGTATCGTGTTTTACAATTGTCGAATATTTCATACTAAAATCTGTTTAACATGCACTTAGATTTCTACCAACCGATTCTAAGCCGAAGCAGCCGTTGGTTGCTGGCTCTACCGGTTTTGTTGATGAGTTGGGCCCTGGCGTTGCCGGGCGTATCCGCTCAATCCTGCACCGCTGATGCGGGAACGCTCGCTCCTGCAGGCGTGACTTTCGGTCGCACGACGGCTACCCTCAACGCCACCCCCCAAGGCGATGAGGTGGTGCCCGAAGGTTTCGAGAAAATTTTTGTACTGACCAGTGGAAACGAACTCGTAATCGAAAAAGTGAACAGCCAGCCCGAATTTGTAGTCGTGCCGCAGGGCACGTTTACCATCCACACGCTGGTTTACAACCCCGAGACCCTGGACCTGGGCATCGTCGAATTTGGCGAAACGACCGGGTTCGATGTCAATGCTTTGCTGCAACAAGGCGGCGGCGCCATTTGCGCCTCCCTCGACGTTGCCGGCGCCTCTTTTGAATTTGGCGGCGAAGAGGAATGCCTCGCTACGGCCGGCAGCCTGGCGGCCAATAACATCTCCTGCCTGGACGAGGAAGTCAGCCTGAGCGCCTTCCGCACCGAGAAAGCAGAAGTGCCGGAAGGTTTTGCGCTCATCTACGTACTGACCAAGGGCGAGGACCTGGTCATCGTCGGCACCAACGATGAGCCGGAATTCACGGTTGACATGCCGGGCCGCTTCACCATCCACACCCTGGTGTACAATCCCGAGACCCTGGATCTGAGCATCGTCGAGCCGGGCGTCACCACGGGCTTTGATGTCAACGCCCTGCTCATTCAAGGCGGTGGTGATATCTGCGGGGCCCTGGACGTAGCCGGCGCGCCCTTTGACGTTGAGAAGTGCTGCCAGGCCGAAGCCGGTACGCTGACGGCCGATGCGGCCGGTTGCCTGCCGCCGGAAGGCGAAGTGCACATCAGCGCTTCCGTTGATCAGGCGCCGAACATTCCGGAAGGCTTCCAGCGCATCTTCGTGCTGACGCAGGGAGAAGAGCTGGTCATCGTCAATACGAACGACGAGCCGCAATTTGATGTATCCATGACCGGTCGCTTCACCATCCACACCCTGGTTTTCAACCCGGCCACGCTGGATCTGAGCATCGTCGTACCGGGCCAGACCACCGGTTTTGATGTCAACGCCCTGCTCCAGCAAGGCGGCGGCGACATTTGCGGGGCCCTGGACGTAGCCGGCGCGCCCTTCGATATCGAAGAGTGCTGCACCGCCACCGCCGGGGCCTTGACGGCCGACAGCAGCCCCTGCGTGCCGGAAGACGGCACGGCCGACATCAGCGCTTCCGTAGCGGAAGAGCCCAACATTCCGGAGGGCTTCCAGCGCATTTTCGTACTGACCAGAGGCGAAGACCTGGTCATCGTGGATACCAACGAAGATCCCGAATTTACGGTCGATATGCCGGGCCGCTTCACCATTCACACCCTGGTGTTCGATCCGGCCACGCTGGATCTGGGCATCGTCGTACCGGGTCAGACCACCGGTTTTGATGTCAACGCCCTGCTCCAGCAAGGCGGCGGCGACATTTGCGGGGCCCTGGACGTAGCCGGCGCGCCCTTCGATCTGCAGTTGTGCTGCGACGCTACGGCGGGCAGCCTGGAGCCGAACAATATCTCCTGCCTGGACGATGAAGTCAGCCTGAGCGCCTTCCGCACCGAAAAGCCGGTGCTGCCCGAGGGCTACACCCTGATCTACGTACTGACCAAAGGCGAGGACCTGGTCATCGTTGGCGTCAATGATGAGCCGGAATTCACGGTTGACATGCCGGGCCGCTTCACCATCCACACCCTGGTGTACAATCCCGAGACCCTGGATCTGAGCATCGTCGAGCCGGGCGTCACCACGGGCTTTGATGTCAACGCCCTGCTCATTCAAGGCGGTGGTGATATCTGCGGGGCCCTGGACGTAGCCGGCGCGCCCTTTATGGTCAGTGAATGCAATGCGGATCGTGGCGGAGCATCCGCTTACCCGAATCCCGCTAATCACATGATCAATATCAAAATTCCCCGCATCCAGAATAGAGGAAAAGTCCGGGTTGAAGTTTACAATGCCGAAGGCCAGCAGGTCGTCAATCGCGAATACGCTCCGGGCACGACTCAGGCCCGTCTGGATTTGAGCAATTTTGAAAATGGCATTTACACCAGTAAGATTTACGTCGGTGGCCGCGAGTGGGCTACGAAGCGCTTTGTAAAGATGAAGTAACTACTGAGGTTAAGTTCCCCAGGCTTACCAATCTTCAGTTGGTGGGTAGTTCACAGAATCTTGGTCAAGTCTTTTCCTTTTTGGGTTCACTGAACCGAGTTTTGCTAGGGAGCAGGCATTCGGCGCGTCCGGGTGCCTGCTTTTTTTTTGGAGTAGTCTTTGGTGCTTAGCCAGAGAACCAACCGTCCCCGTGCCAATTCCAAATTACTGTTGGCCAGAAGACGATATTCAAGCGCAAAAATAACGTGCAATACTTGTTATGCTACAATAGTTTCATTAGGCGGCCCAATCCTTAACCGGCCGGTGAATGGCCTGTTTATTAAGTAATTTCAAATCTAAAAATCGGTATTATGAACCTTTCTACCAACACCCAATTTCAGCGCTTCCTCGGCTACGGGGCCGTTCTGCTGCTGAGCTTTTTCCTGGCTCTGCCGAATTTGTCGGCCCAGGATCAGTGCGATGCGGATGCCGGCACCCTGGCGGGGTTGAGCGTTTCTTTCCTTCGGGATTCGGCGACGATTCAGGCCGATCCGCGGGGAAACGCCGTTGTACCCGACGGATTTCAGACCATTTTCGTCCTTACCAGTACGGACAGCCTGGTCATTGAGGCGGTGAATGCAAACCCCGAGTTTACCGTATTGGCCGAAGGTATTTACACTATTCACACTTTGGTGTTCGATCCCAATACCTTGGATTTGGGTATTGTGGAGTTTGGCGCCACGACTGGATTTGACGTCAATGCCCTTCTCATTCAGGGCGGCGGTGACATTTGCGCCTCTCTGGACGTAGCCGGCGGGCGCTTCACCTTTGAAGCCGATCCCTGCGAAGCCCTCAGCGGCGGCACGGTGGCCATGCCTTCCGGCGGAACCGTTCGCTATACCTGCCCTGGCGACGGAGTGGATGATATCGTACGCTTCGACAGTTCCGGGGTAGTAGGGGAGAACTTTACCTACGTAGTTACCGACGACCAGAACAACATCCTTAGCTTGCCGGGGGGGGATTTCCAAAACTTCGAAGGCGCGGGCGTCGGCGTATGCCGCGTTTGGGGCCTGGCCTACATCGGGGAGTTGACCGCCCAACAGGGCGACAATGCCGCCGAAGCCCAGCTCAGCGAAGTTTGCTGGCAGCTTTCCGAAAACTTCATCACCATCAACCGCGATAATCCGGACGGCGGTCGCGTAACCACCGAAGAAGGTGATACGGTTGTATACACTTGCCCCGGTGATGGCGTAGACGATATCATTTCTTTTGACAGTTCGGGCGTATCCAATACGAAGTTCACCTACGTAGTCACCGATGACGCCAACGTCATTCTCGGACTGCCCGGCGGCGACACCCAAAACTTTGAAGGCGCCGGCGAAGGCGTATGCCGCGTTTGGGGCCTGGCTTACACGGGTAATATTACGGCCCAGCCCGGCGACAACGCCGCGGAGGTGGCGCTGAGTGACGATTGCTTTGACCTTTCCGATAACTTCGTTACCGTAAACCGCAATTGCGATACTACGGTCACCTGTGATGCTATGGCCGGCGCCTTGAGCCCGGCCAACGATCCCTGTCTGGAGCACCGGCGCGCCGAATTGCTGGCCCAGGTCGACGAGCAGCCGACGGTTCCGGAAGGCTTTGACGTGATCTACGTGCTGACCAAGGGAGACGGTCTGGTCATTCAGGATGTAAATAGCAAGCCTCAATTTACCGTCAAGCGTGAAGGCCGTTTCCGCATCCACACGCTGGTCTTTGACCCGCAGACTCTGGATTTGGGCATTGTAGAATTTGGCGAGACCACCGGCTTTGACGTCAACAACCTGCTGATTCAGGGCGGTGGTGATATCTGTGCTTCGCTCGACGTAGCCGGCGCCGTATTTGATATCGAAGAATGCGAGCCCTGTCTGGCCGATGCCGGCAAGCTCCGGCCGCTCAACAAGCCCTGTTTGCGCCATGGTCGCGCCCTGCTGCAGGCCCGCTTCCGCAAGCATCCCGACGTTCCCGAAGGATTTCGCCTGTTGTACGTGCTGACCAGTGGTAAAGATCTGGTTATCGAAGATGTTTCTTCGGCGCCGCTGTTTATGGTGCACCGGAAGGGTCGCTTTACGATCCACTCCCTGGTTTACGATCCCGAAACGCTGGATCTGGGCATTGTCCAGTTCGGCAAGACGACCGGCTTTGACGTCAATGCTCTCCTCGAACAGGGTGGCGGCGACATCTGCGCCTCCCTCGATGTGGCGGGCGCGCCTTTCCACGTAAGAGATTGCCGGCCTTTTTACGACTTCCGTACGCAAGCCTATCCCAATCCGGCTACCGATGCGATTACGCTGGAGTTCCCGCAATCGGAAAAGGCCCGCAACACCGGTGGCGAGATTACCGTCGAATTGTACGATCTCAACGGCCAGCTCGTTAAGCGCCGGCAGTATCCCGCCTATTCCAGCCGCGAGCGCCTGGATGTGAGCAACCTGCAAAACGGGATGTACACCCTGCGGGTGATCATCGACGGTGAGGAGATGGATGCGCAGCGGATTACGAAGATGAATTAGACTAGCGCCTCGGGCACTAGCGCTAGGTTAAATGTTTGCCGGATGCCCCGGGATCGGATAGCTCCGATTGCCGGGGTATTCGGCCAATCTTTAATCATACGTCCAAGTCTAAAAAAAGCAGTATTAGGCTTCGTAAGTGAAAGCCCGCCAATAAGATTTATACGCTTACCTGCAGAGTCCAATTATCCCTTCTATCCTGGTTATCCCGGCCATCCTGATCATCCCGGTCAGGTTTGGACCTTTCCCGATACTTTCGTAATTTTGCCATTCTTTTAATCGGTCCCGTAGTATAACGGATAGTACGTAGGTCTCCGGAACCTAAGATCCAGGTTCGATTCCTGGCGGGACCACTTCGGATTAATATTGAATGGTGGGTGTTGTAGGGTTTAAATGAGGCCTTGATTGGCGACTCCCTTCCACGCTTGAATGAACAGTCTCGTGAGCATCCTCAAAACAGGCTGCTCCTACGAAGCGCCATGCCATCTTTAGCGTATATCTTTTCTACAAACCGGCTGCACCTACCGGTGCGCCGGAAGACTTTAGCGCTTCGGCAACTAAATACCCGATCATTTTCGCGGCTTCTTTTGGCGATAGACTGCGCCAGCTCTCCCCGCCCGCCATAGTGCTTGCACGACGGTGGGTCGGTCAGGCAACTATGGGCTATCTTTGATTCAAGAGTTGCACCCCACTCTTGAATATGCGCCTTGTCTATCGCCGAAATAAACGCCCGATAACGATCATTTACTTAGTTCCCGAGGCGCAGGTTTCCAACAGGCGATCTGCGGCAGGGAGTGTTTGAAGTTTAGGGCCTAACATTTTTCTCATAATCAATGGACTGCAAATCAGATGACACAGTTGTTTGAACAGTCTCCCATTCTTTAGTCCTTCTACTTTCACCCATCCACCTGCGAACGCCCAATTTTCCATCCCGAAGCAAGCACCTCGCTACGAAGGCCTTACCCACTACCAACTACCCACTACCTTTTCCAACACCCGTTGCGCCTGCAGGACGTGCCGTAAGTTATGATTAACCACCACCCGCAGGCAGTCCCCCAATTTGAGTTTAATCCAGGGGGCGATGGTGACGGGCACGCGGGCGCGGTGCAGGTCGACTTTCGCGGCCTGTTGGATAATTTTCAGGAGCTGATTCTGTTGTTTTAGAAAATGTTCGACGACGTCGGGGGGCACCTCGTTCGCCTTGGGGTGTTTGTCTTTGGGGGCGGGCATTTTGTTTTTGATCTCTCCGTTTTTGGGCGCCATGATGCCGGCGAAGTAGTTGCCGAACCATCCTGGCTGGAAGGTAGCCGGCGGCTGGCTTTGCAGATGGCTCTGTTGTCGGATGGCCGCTTCCATGGCGGGCAGGTAGTAGTCGCCGTAGCGGTTGAGGTGATCGAGGCACTGGGCGATGCTCCAGCGGTCGGGTGCGGGCTGCCGGTGGAGTTGCTCAGTGGGTAATGGCAGGAAATTTTCGCGGGTGCGTTGGATGACCTGCTCGGTATGTTCGCGCTGCTCGCGCAAGAGTTGGTGGGTGGGAATTTTCATGATGGGTGGTTGGTTTGTGGTTGAAGATAGTTGCATTATTCTTCATCGGCGCTTTTGATGAACCCATTGCGGGTTTATAGTCTGACAACCCAAAATTTGTGAATTCTGACTTGCTCTTTTTAGCTTCGCTGATCGTCGCTTCGCTCCTCGGAGTTCCGCCTTGCTGCGTTGGAAAGCCTCGACAGAACTTAGGCTATGCCTACGTTTTCCGCCTTGCCAGCCGAAAAAATAGCGGCGTCATATTTTCACAAATCCTGAGTTGTCAGACTATAGTAGTTGGCCTCCAAATTGCAATTTTTTGATTATACGGCGTTGCGAAAATCCT
>CAYWHT010000041.1:0-6126 GCA_964458135.1 uncultured Saprospiraceae bacterium
GTGCCCCCATTGTGAGATGCAGTGCGCTTCATCGACGGCCACGAAGGCGACGTTAACCTGGCGGAAGAACTCGATATTTTCGTCCTTGGTTAGCGTCTCGGGCGCAATGAAAAGCAACTTGGTTTTGCCCGCACTGATGTCCTGCCGGACTTGCTTCATCTGCGCCTTGGTGAGCGAGGAATTTAGAAAGTGAGCGACTTCATTGTCGCTGCTGTATCCCCGGATGGAATCCACCTGGTTTTTCATCAGAGCGATGAGTGGAGAAATAATGATGGCGGTGCCGTCCATCATCAAGGCTGGTAATTGGTAGCAAAGCGATTTGCCGCCCCCGGTGGGCATAATAACGAAAGTATCCTGCCCATTCAGTACGCTCTGAATGATGTCTGCCTGGTTTCCTTTGAAGGTGTTGAACCCAAAGTACTGGTTCAACGCCTCGTGTAAGGTTTCGTGCGTCACTGTCATGGCATGTAATTCTTTGTGCTACTTTTTTGACTTACTTTTGTCCTTTAGGTCAACTTTCAATATCCTAAAAAAAAGTTAAAAATTTTATTCTGTCCGGTATCCTAACACTTTTTTAATCAACGAGTTGCATTAACAACCAAGCCCCGTTAGAAAAGCCGTCAAAAATAATCAAAATAACCGTGAATTCCGAATCCCTGATCGTTAAAACCGCGCTGCGAACCCTTGAAATTGAACGGGATACCCTAAACGGGTTAATTCAACAGATCGATCGCGTATTCACCACTTGTGTTATGGCAATATACGAAGCTAAAGGCCGATTGGTGATCACCGGAATAGGAAAAAGCGCCCTAATCGGGCAAAAAATTGTCTCCACCCTCAACTCCACCGGCTCTCCGGCCCTATTTATGCACGCAGCCGACGCCATCCACGGCGACCTGGGCATGATCCAGCGGGACGATATCGTCCTGTGCATTTCGAAGAGCGGAGAGACCGCCGAAATCAAAGTGCTGGTGCCCTTGCTCCGGGCGCTCAAGGTGCCCATCGTCGGAATGGTGGGCGCCCGGACTTCCTATCTGGGGCGGCAAGCCGATTATTTACTCCTCACCCCCGTTTCCCAGGAAGCCGACCCCAACAATTTGGCGCCAACGGCCAGCACCACCGCCCAGGTGGCGATGGGCGACGCACTGGCCACCTCCCTGCTCGCCCTGCGCGGATTTTCTCCCCAGGACTTCGCCCAGTTTCATCCCGGCGGCGCCTTGGGTAAACAACTCTACCTCCGGGTCCATGATCTTTATCCACAAAATGAGAAACCTTGCGTTCTGCTGGACGACAGCCTGGAGCACACCATCCTGGAGATGACCTCCAAGTGCCTGGGCGCCACCGCCGTACTCAACACCGAAGGCCGGCTACAGGGAATCATTACCGATGGCGACCTGCGCCGCATGCTTAAAAGAGGCGCCAACATCAATGGCTTGCGAGCCGGAGATATCATGACCCCAACCCCAAAAACGATCCAGCCCGACGCCCTGGCCGTCAAAGCACTGGAAATTATGCGGCAGAACAGCATCACCCAGCTGATTGTTCTGGATCGGGAACGCTACCTCGGAATGGTTCACCTGCACGACCTCATCCGGGAGGGACTGATTTAGGTCTTGTTTTGCTTTACCTTTTGGGCCACCCTTACTGGCCTGGAAATCAACATACTTTGTGAAAATAAATACCGGAAAACACCCTATGCTACGGATAAAAGGGCAGATGCACGCTTGGCTATGGCTATGGATCTTATCCGCCTGCACTTCTCCGGCCCACGATCCCGTGGAACCCGCCTTTTACCATTGGCAAAGCCGGGTGGAGCTGGCGGCGGAGGAAAGCCGGTTGCTTGACCGTCTAAACGCCAGCCGCCTCTACCTGCGTTGTTTCGACCTGAAATGGGATCCGGCCTACCAGGAAGTGATACCCGTAGGCAGCGCCATTTTCCCGGACGATTTGCGGGTGGAGCGCGACTGGGTGCCCACCGTATTTTTGACCAACGACGCCGTCGGCCGGCTCGACCCCGCGCAGCTCGACACCCTGGCCCGCCGCACCGTCAACCGGCTGTTTTACCTCAGCGGCAAAGTGCCGGGTTGGCGCCCTGGAGAGATCCAGCTGGATTGCGATTGGACGCGGCAAACCCGGGAGGCTTACTTCCGCTTTCTGCGATTGGTCAAAAACTATTTACCGGAAGACGTGCAACTGAGCACGACCATCCGGCTGCACCAGTACCGCTATCCCCGGCAGACGGGCGTACCTCCTGCCGATCGCGGCATGCTCATGTGCTACAATGTAGAATCGTTGAAAAACCCCGCAGCACGCAACTCCATCTTATCACTGGAGCGCGTCAAGCCTTATTTTTCGCAAAGCCCCGGCTACCCTTTACCGCTGGACCTGGCCCTGCCCATTTACGCCTGGGGGGTACACTACCGGGATGGCGAGCTCCTGGGGCTCATCAACGATCTGCGGCCGGAGGATTTGCGCGACACCGCCCGCTTCGAACAGCGTAAGCCCGGGCGTTACCAAATCATCAAAAGTACTTATCTTAAGGGGTATTATCTATACCGTGGCGATGAGCTGCGGATCGAGGAAATCCAACCGGCGCTGCTGGACAGCGTGGCGCGCTGGATCGCGCCCCGCTTTTCGCGGCCGGAATACGTCACCTTTTACCACCTTGACACGGCCAACACCAAATACTTTACCTATGATCAACTGCAGCGTATTGTCCAGATCTTTCGTTCGCGTTAGGCCGCTTTTTTTATTATTCCTGATGAGCCTACTCCCCTTGGGAGTTATGGCCGATCGCTGCCTTTACGAATTGCATCCGCTGCATACCTACTCTTTCCTCCGCCCTTCCGTATTGGTGAGCCCGGATAAGGCCGGCGCTCCTTATCTGACGGGCTTTACCGAGCTGTACGAGCGCTACGGCCGGCAGGATTCTATTCAGGTGGAAGACAATATCCGGGAGTGGTGGGAACGCTGCTGCACCCGCCCCGAGCCCGAAGATATCTACGCCCTGATTTACAGCAGCAGCCTGGAGGAGTTGCAGTTTGTTGGGCATGCTGTGGCTGATCCCTCTTCCGACCTGAAAAAGTACCGGAACAATTCCTTTGCCCGCTACCTCCAACGCCGGGAATGCACTGAAATCATCAACTACCTCATTTTCGCCAAACGCTGCGAAGACTACGTGGTGAGGCCCAACCCCTGGGAGGACCGCCCCCGGGACGTGCGCGCGATGCGCGACCTGATCCGGGAGGGCCGGGGCCAGTTCAAATACCTAAAATCCCACTATGTACGGCTGCGCTACGCCTACCAGCTCGTCCGGCTGGCTCACTATGCCGGTGATTACGAGCGGGCGCTGGAACTGTACGATTATTGCATGCCCAAGACCGATAACGATCCAAGCATCATTGAACATTGGATTGTGGGGCACAAGGCCGGCGCCCTCATGGCCCTGGGAAGGAACGTGGAAGCCACCTACCTCTACGCCCAGGTCTTTCAAAACTGCCCCAGCAAACGGGAGTCGGCCTACCGTAGCTTCAAGATCAATAACGACCGGGAGTGGAAGGAAGTACTGCTGATGTGCCGCGATGATTACGAGCGCGCCTCGCTCCACGCCATGCGGGCCGCCTCCCCCAAGGCCAACCTGCTGCAGGAAATGGAAGCCATCTACCGGCTCAAGCCGAAAAGCCCGTACCTGGAGTCCCTGCTGGTGCGCGAAATGCGGCGCCTGGAGCAGGACTTGCTGGGGTTGGAGTTCAATCCGGAAAAGGAAGACAACCGGCGCTATTATGGCATTCCCCGTGCCGGGGCGCCCGAAAAGGTCATTGCCTTACAGCAGTTTGTCCGGCGGTTGTTGCGCGAAGAAAAAATTATCCGGCCCGAATTCTGGCGAATCGCTCTTGGATATCTGGAATTGATGGCCGCCGACTACTATTCCGCGGAACAGTCTTTTGCCCTGGCCCGTCCAATGGTGGAGAACCCGGAATTGAAGCAACAGTTGGAGATCATGTCCCTCGTTCTGAAAATCAGCAGCTTCAGCCGGGTCAACGACGCCACCGAGAATGCACTCTACGAGCTGTATCGTTTTGACGAAACCTTCGAACGGGACGTGGATTTTGAACCCCTCTTTTGGGATAAGCTGACCACCCTTTACGCCGAAAACGATCATCCCGGCAAGGCTTTTATCCTGCAGTATCCGCTGGAATATCTCCAGGTCAATCCGCAACCTTCGATTGTCGATGACCTGCTCGCCATTTTCCAACAAAGGCGGATGAACAAACTGGAACGCGCCCTGGTCGACAATGTCAGCCAAACCGATTCCCTGGACCTGGAACTCTACCACATGAAAGCCCTGCGACAATGGCGAGAGTTCCGGATGGCGGCCGCGTACGAGACCTTCAAAAATATCGATGAGGACAGTTGGCAGCGGTTTGGTCTGCACGCGCCCTTTCGGGATTCCATCCGGGATTGCGTGTCGTGTCGCCCCTCAGTGGGCACGCAACTGTACACTAAAGGGCGGCTGTTGGAGGTTTTGCAGGAAAAGGAGCTGGAAGCCCGCGCCCGCACCGGCCCGTCCGATACGCTTTACTACGAGTTGGGGTTGGCCTTTTACAATATGACCTATTTCGGCAACGCCTGGCGCATTGCCGATCAATTCCGCAGCGGCAGCAGCCTCAATCCGGATTATCTCAAAGACGGCGACAATGTTGTGCCACACCCTAACTACCCCATGGGCAACCTCGAACATTTCGATTGCTCGCAGGCCCGCGTCTTTTTCGAACGGGCCCGCCTGCTGACCGGCAATCCGGAATTGGGCGCCCGCGCCGCCTTCTGGGCCGCCAAGTGCGATCGCAACGCCTATTACGTCAACCGCGCCCGGGGGGCTAAACGCGATTACCGTTTTTTTGACATGCTCCAGGAATCTTACCGGGAAACGGAATTTTACGATAAATTGGTGGAGCAGTGCCGGACATTTGCGGATTACGTACAATAGAACCGTATTCCGCATAGTTCGCAGCTTATTGCCCACAACTTCTCGGCCGCCGCCTCATCGTAAGAAGCCTTTGAACTCTTGCGCGGCTTCATTTTATGCCAATATTGACCGCTTACTCCCCGCAAAGCGGAGTTAGCGGCCAGGTGAATCTGGGTTTGGGCGCCCTGTTCGGGCTTTGCACCCTGCTCCCGGCGGAGCCTCCAGGCCAGGGCGTGGAGGGGAGTAGTGTGCTTAACGCCAATATTGGTGCGGTTGAGTCCGGGATCCGCCGCGTTAACCGCAATGTGCTCCATGCCGGCCCGCCGCAGGTGACGGTGCAGTTCGTAGGTGAATAGTACGTTGGCGAGCTTCGACTGGGCGTAGGCGCGCAGCACCTGGTAGTGATGGCGTAACTGCAAATCGTCAAAATGCATCTTGCCCCGAAAATGGCTACCCGAGCTGACATTGACGATACGTCCGTCTTCCGATGCGCGCAGCGAAGGCAGCAACTCCCGCGTCAAGAGGAAGTGACTTAGGTGGTTAAGCCCGAATTGCATTTCCAACCCGTCAGCTGTCTCCCGCCGTTTGGACACCACCACTGCCGCATTGTTGACCAGCCCGTCAAGTTTCGGAAAATGATCCCGGATGTACTGCCCAGCTTGCCGCACCGAATCCAAGGAGGCCAGATCGACCCGCACGAGTTGGACGTGTTCCTTACCCGCAGCTTCGATTAGAGCCTGCCGCGCAGCCGCTCCCCGCTCCGCCGAACGGCAAAGCATTAAGACAGTATATCCCCAGCTTAGCAGCGCTTTGGCGGTTTCGTATCCGAGGCCGGCGTTGGCGCCGGTGATAGCGACGGTTGGCATAGTTGTTAGTAGTTAGTTGTTAGTGCTGTTTTACCAGGAGCTTCACCAAAATTACGGAACTCTTGGAACACCTGAAAAAGGTGCATGTCAACATAGCCCCCAACCATAGCAACTACTCCCCATTCACGATCACCGCCTGGTAGACCGCCTCGTGCAAGCGCCGCCGGATATCCATCTCGTACAACTTCCGGTTCAGGCGCGTAGGATAAACCCGGTTGGAGAAAAAGATAAAGACCAGCTCTTCCTTCGGATCCACCCAGGCGAAGGTGCCGGTATAGCCGGAATGGCCGAAGC
>CAYWHT010000041.1:6136-13594 GCA_964458135.1 uncultured Saprospiraceae bacterium
GGGCGCGATATAACTGGACTCGGGCTCATAATCGCGGCGGGGGCGGTCGAAGCCGAGGCCGCGCCAGTTGTCTTCACCACAGTATTGGCAGCGGGTGAATTCGCGCAAGCTGCTTTCGGCAATGTAGCGGTGATTTCCGTAATGACCGAAGTTGAGGTAGAGTTGCATCAGTTTGGCCAGGTCGTTGGCGGTGCTGAAAAGGCCGGCGTTGGCGGAAACGCCCGCCATCATGGCGGCGCCTTCGTCGTGAACGGCGCCGTGGAGCAACTGGTGCCGGAAAAAAGTATCCCGCTCCGTTGGAACGATAGCTTCGCGATCGTGGAAACGCAACGGATTATAGGTGATGGTGTAGGCCCCCAGCCGGTGGTAAAACGTCTTTTTGAGGAAGGTTTCGTAATCCTTCCCGCTCAGGTTACTAACGATTTCCGGTAGTAGATAAAATAACAGGCCCGAATACCGGTAGCCCGCCTCCTCGTTGAGCGGCGACTTGCGGATGGCCTTGTAAATTTTCTTCTTGTATTTTCGGTTCAGCCAAAGATCTTCGGTAATCCGGATGGGAAATCGCTTGGAGGAATCCTCCTTAAAAGTCCACCACTTGAATTTACCGCGGTTAATCATCTCGTCGTCCCAGCGGTTGCGCCAGGGATAGCGAGCGTTGCCGCGCAAAGCACCCCGCCAATAAGGAATCCAGGGGCGCAGCCTGGCGTGGTGCGCCAGCATTGCCCGAAAGGATAGGTCCGCCTTGTTGGAGCCCTTAACATCGGGAAAATAGTGCTCCAGCGGTGCGTCCAGCCTAAAGGCGCCCTGCCCGTGCAAGCGCATCAGCGCCGGCAAGGCGGAAGTGATCTTCGTCAGGGAAGCATAGTCGTACAAATCTTTCGTGGATACCCGCCGCAGGCTGTCATAGGTATGGTGACCGTAGGCCTCATAGTGAACTACCTGCCCGCGATGGGCAACGAGCACTTGCGCGCCGGGAAAGGCTTCCGCCTCGATACCCTTCCGGATAATGGCTTTCAGGCTATCCCGCAGCCGGCGGCCGTCAATGCCCGTTACCGCCGGCGGGCTGTATCCCAGGCGTATTCCTCCCTGGCTCGTCAGACCGTCTCCCCGCCGAAAGGCGTCACTCAAATCCTCCTGCAGCTTACCCTGGGCGCCGACGCCTCCGAAGAGCAGCTGTGCGGCGAGGCTAGGAGCGTGTGAATTGTGGGGAGTGCGAACCAACACGGTGGATTGCTCCAACCAGGGCTGCAGTTTGAAAGCCCGCTGCCCCCCAAAAACAACGGTAACGAGGACGCCTTCTTCCCGGGTGAGCGCCTGTAGATGCATTCGAAATTGGTGGTAGGCCGGGGTAGGCGTATTGCGATCGTAATCGTTGATGCCCAAGATGATGAGATCGTATTGTTGGCGCACTTGTTTGGCCCAGCCCACGGCCGCCGCCGGATTGGAAACGGCGGCCGGCATGACCGTTTCCACCCGGGTATAACGCTTCAGAATTTGCTGAAAATCGCATCCTTGTTCCAGGCCGACGCCCACCACCGCCACCCGCAGGGTGTCCAGGCGTTGCAAGGGAATCAGATCCCCTTCGTTTTTGAGCAGCACCAAATCCCGAATGGCGGCATCGAATTCCGCAACGGCGCCGGAATCGATTTTTTGGGCTTGCAATACCGACAGGAAGAGTAAAAGGCCGAAGGTTAGCGCAATTTTTTTTGTATGCATGGGTAGTTTCTCCTTTCTTTATTAGACCAAAATACGTTGTCCATGCCCATCAAGTGTAAATTAAGCATTTCTTCACTCCCGCTCGTCTTCGCCTTGCTATTTTATTCGTCGCTCGGCGCCCAAACGGAGATGCCGGCAACCCACAACGACCTGGAGCGGCTTTTCAACGAATCGGAAGTTTTTCCTAAAATCTTCACTGGTTTTGCCCTCTACGACCCGGAGGAAGAAGCCATGATCTACACCCGCAATGCCGATAAATACTTCACTCCGGCCTCCAACACCAAGTTGTTTACTTTTTATACCGCCCAACAAGTATTGGGAGATTCCATGCCGCTGCTCCATTACGCAAAAATGGGCGACACCCTGGTCATTTGGGGAACGGGCAACCCCTTATTGCTCCATCCGGAGTTTCCGGAGGACACGACGGTCTTGAGTTTTCTGCGTTCCCGCCCGGAGCAGTTGTTGTTTTCGGGCCATAATTTCCGGGACGAACGCTTTGGTCCGGGCTGGTCATGGAGCGACTACCGCTTCAACTACCAGGTGGAGCGCTCCCCTTTTCCGATGTACGGCAACGTGGTGCGTTTTTCGCGTAAGCGTATCGCTTCGGGCTTCCGGACCGAGCCGGCTCACTTTGGCCGGCACGTGGTCTACAACCCAGAATTATCGGGACTGCGGCCACGCATCGTGCGGCGGGAATACAGCAATATTTTTGAGTACAACGGGCGAGCGTTGAGCGGTTTACCCTTCGAGACCTCCACCCCTTTCCGCTATGCGCCCACCGTCATTGCGGCCCTGCTCAGCGATACGCTTGGCCGCCCCGTGCGCGCCGTCAACCTGGAGGGTTTGGCGCTCGGTTCGGTAGCAAGCCTGCACCGCCCCCTTCCCGATACGCTTTACCGGCGATTGATGCAGGAAAGCGATAACTTCATCGCCGAACAGTTGCTGTTGATGTGCGCCCAAAAGCTGTACGGCGAGCAAAACGCCGACCTTGCCATTCAGTACGCACGTGACAGCCTGCTGGTGGAAAGCCCCGACGAGCTCGTCTGGCGCGATGGCTCCGGCCTCTCGCGCTATAACCTCTTTACGCCGCGCAGCATCGTCCATCTACTGGAACACCTCTACAAAGAGCTCCAACCGGAGCGGCTAAAATCCATCCTGCCGGCCGGCGGCGTCTCCGGCACGATCGAAAACTGGTACGGCAACGGCAACGATCCCTACGTCTTCGCCAAAACCGGCACCCTGAGCAACAAACATTGCCTGAGCGGACTGATCGTCACCAAGCGCGGGAAAAACTACCTCTTCAGCTTTATGAATAATAACTACATCAACGGTTCCTCGGAGGTGAAGCGGGAAATGGAGAAGATTCTGGAGTGGATATACGATAGTCTTTAGCCCGGAATTAAATAGTGGTGCTACTTTCTACTGGTTTACGAAAGAACCCATTGCGGGTTTAGTAGTTGGCCTCCAACTTGCAATTTTCGACTCAAAGACCAAACCCGCAATGGGTTCAAAGCAAAAATTCTATATTTAGCCAAAAATCAGCATGGAAGACTACGGCTTCCTCTCCGTTCTCCCCCCGCTCGTGGCGATTATTTTGGCCATCCGAACCAAGCAGGTATTTATTTCGCTGCTCTTCGGCATCTGGTTGGGCTGGGTGATCATTGACGGCTACGATCCTTTGCTCGGCGCCTTTGACACGGTACAGGCGCTCGTCGACGTTTTCAAGGACGCAGGCAATACCCGCACCATTATGTTTTGCGCCCTGGTGGGTGCGTTGATTGTATTTATTCAGCGCTCCGGCGGGGTAGAGGGCTTTATCCAACGGGTCAATGACCTGCTCGAACACTACGAACAAAAGCGCAAGGGCAGTAATACCGTTATTGTGCAGTTACTGGCGTGGCTGACGGGCGTCCTGATCTTCGTAGAATCCAGCATTTCGGTATTGACGGTTGGGGCGCTGTACCGCCCGGTCTTTGACCGACTGAAAATCTCGCGGGAAAAGCTGGCCTACGTCGCGGATTCCAGTTCGGCGCCGGCCAGCATTCTGATTCCTTTTAACGGATGGGGCGCCTTTATTATGACTTTACTGGCGGCCCAGGGTTTTGACAATCCTTTCGCCACCATGTTTAAAGCCCTGGTTTACAACTATTATCCCATGCTCGCCCTGCTCGTGGTGCTCCTCATCGTGCTATCGCGCAAGGATTTCGGCCCCATGCTGCGGGCGGAAAGGCGGGCGCGGGAAGAAGGCAAGCTGCTGGCCGACGACGCCCAGCCCATGGTGTCAGAAGAGCTGACGAGTGTTACGACTAAAGAAGGCGTGGCGCCCAGGGCCTTCAACATGGTTTTACCCATCGTAGTCATGGTGCTGATGATGCCGGTGATGTTGGCGGCTACGGGCTGGCAAAATGCCTTGACCGACCGGCCGGAAGCCTCCACCGGCGGAAAGATTTTTTACGCCATCGGCAACGGATCCGGTTCTACGGCAGTGCTAATCGCCGTGCTTACCTCCATCCTGTTTTCCATGGTGCTTTTCCGCAGCCAAAAGATCATGCGCACCAAAGAGATGATCGACCTGACGCTGAAGGGGACCTCCGGCATGATTCCCCTGGCCTTGCTCATGATGATGGCTTTCGCCATCGGCGACGTCTGCGGCGCCATGGGAACGGGGGATTACGTGGCCGGAGTGGCCAAACAGTGGTTGTCGCCGGGATTGGTGCCCTTCATTGTATTTTTGGTGAGCTGTTTTATCGCCTTTTCTACGGGTACTTCCTGGGGCACCTTCGCCATTATGATCGCCATTGCCGTACCAATGGCCCGGGAAATGGGCTCCAACGAGTATATCACCATTGCGGCCGCCCTGGGAGGTGGAGTTTTCGGCGACCACTGCTCCCCCATTTCGGATACGACCATTCTCTCATCCATGGCTTCGGCCAGTGACCATATCGACCACGTCAAAACCCAGTTTCCCTACGCCTCGATTGCGGGTGGAATCACGGCTCTGACGTATTTATTAATGGGAATAGGAGGCTAATGGCCTTAATGTTTGCGCAGGCGAACCTTCGCCATCCAGGCGGCCAAACGCTGGGTTCGCCAATAAACAACTAAACCAGTCAGCAGTAAAATAACGACGCCCAACACCTGGGCCATCACAAATTTCAACCCCAAACCAAAGCCGATGGCAAAGGCAAAATTATCGTACATCACCAACGGATGATCAATGGAGGGCTCACTGGGCAGCTTAGCTACCTGGTGAGCAAACCAAACCATAAATACCACTGTGGCAAATGCCAGAAAAACACCAATGTACCGGGGCCAATGCTTATTTTTCATGCTGAATCGATTTAATCAATGTTTAAACACCAAAAAAATAATTTAGTTTTCGCAATTAAAAAATTGCCATGCACCATTATTTTCCTGGCAAACATCCGGCGCGTTGGAGCTGGCTGCTACTGATCCTGCTCCCTCTGGGTTGTTCCGAAGAGACCGATGAGCTTAGGGGTTTTTACCAGGCCTCCCTGGGGTCTCTTTCCGGGATGGAAGAGCGGTATCAACTTTTTTTGGAGGAAGGGCAAGGCGCCCGCCTGGTAATCGATTTAAACAACCACCAACCCCGGTTTGTACAGCGGGGGCAGTGGCGAATTAATGAGAGGGGCGTCGTTGTTTTGCAATTGCCGGAGTCGGTTTCACTATTTGAAGACCAGGTTCATTTCCGGCCGCAGCCGGGCGGGCTTCGGTTGGTTCGGGGGGCAGCCATTGGTTTGGACACCCTTGATTTTTACAAGGCTCGGAGGCGGCCACTGCCCGAAAAAGAAATTATATTGCTCATTGGTGGAATAGGAGAAGGCTGTTCCGACGGTTCGGACACTATCTGCTACCGGGCGAAGTACGGGCAGCCTCCGCAGGGCCCCTGGCGCACGTTCCCCCACCCGATTGACGGCTTCAACTACCGGTCTGGCTTCGGCTACCATCTGCGGATATCGCGATTACCCGGTGGGCAGGGCAACCGTTACCGGTACCGTTTGCTGGAGGCCATTGATACGGTGAAATATTTGCCTAACCACTAAATTTACCCGGCCGAGAAACGAGGACGGACACTAACAACGAACTACTAAAATGGAAGTACTATCCCAAATACCCACCGCGGCGGATATCGCCGACACGCACCGGGCCATCGCCAAGCTCATCCACCGTACGCCGGTGATGACTTGCCGGAGTATTGATGAGCTTACCGGAGCGCAGATTTATTTCAAGTGTGAAAACTTTCAAAAAATCGGCGCCTTCAAGATGCGGGGCGCGGCCAGTGCGGCGGTTCGTCTTGGAGAGCGGGAACGCCGCAAGGGTTTAGCGACCCACTCCTCGGGCAACCACGCCCAGGCGGTGGCCCGGGCGGCTCAATTTCTGGGCATTCCGGCCTACATCGTCATGCCCGAAAATGCCCCCGCGGTGAAACGCGCCGCCACGGCCGGCTACGGCGCCGAAATTATCAGCTGCAGCTCCACGCAGGAGGCTCGGGAAAGTAGGCTGAAGGAGGTCTTACAACGCACCGGCGCCACCTTTATTCATCCTTATAACGATTACCAGGTCATCGCCGGCCAGGCAACCGCCGCCAAGGAGCTTCTGGAAGACAGCCCCGAGCTGGATATTGTCATGGCCCCGGTGGGGGGTGGCGGTTTGCTCAGCGGCGCCGCTCTGAGCACCCGTTACGGCTCTTCGGCCACTACCATCATCGGAGCGGAACCGGAAAAGGTCAACGACGCTTACCGCTCCTTTCATAGCGGCCGAATCGAAACCAACGCCACTACGGATACGGTGGCCGATGGTTTGCGCACTACCCTGGGCGACAAAACCCTCGCCATCATCCGGGAGCACGTGTCCGACATCCTCACCGTTTCGGAGGTGGCCATCGTCGAGGCCATGCGGCTCGTTTGGGAGCGCATGAAGATCATCATCGAACCCTCCTGCGCCGTACCGCTCGCCGCCCTGCAAAAGCATCCCGAACGCTTTGCTGGAAAGACGGTGGGCATCATTCTCACGGGTGGAAATGTCGATCTGGAAAAACTGCCGTTCGGCGATCCTGAATTTCAGTAAGTGATCGACGCCACACTCGAGGAGGGGGAAAGCCGCTAACTTTACTCCAAAAAATGAGATTCATCGCACTATTGGCAGTCTGCGGGTTTACCCTTGGCTTGCACGCCCAGGAAGGGGTTCAGCGGGAAACACACGCAGCTGCAACCACTTCCAGGCATTTCCGGGCGGTCATAGTCATGAGTCACACCCTCATCCCCGTCGAACATACCGGTGAAAACCTGCTGATTCCTTCCTGGGGATTGGATTTGGAGTACTGGTGGTCCTCCCGATGGGGCCTCGGTTTGCACAATGATTTGGAGATCGAGAGCTTTATCATCGAGGAATCCGAAGAAGAGTTCATCGAACGTTCCTACCCATTGGTGATGACGCTTGACGCGCTTTTCAAACCTACGGGCGGCCTCGTCCTGCTCATTGGCCCCGGTATTGAAGTTGCGCCGGAAGGGAGTTTCTGGCTCATGCGCGCCGGCCTGGAATACGAATTCGAACTGGCCCACCATTGGGACCTCGCTCCCACCATCTTTTACGATACCCGCGAAGATAGTTTTCAGACCTGGTCTTTTGGATTGGGCGTGGGCAAGCGGTTTTGAAGGCGGGCAGAGTGGGCGTGAGGGAGTAGCCGGCCTTTACAGTCCGCCAACCCAAGATTTGTGAATG
>CAYWHT010000042.1:0-5339 GCA_964458135.1 uncultured Saprospiraceae bacterium
GCGTTGGCCCGGGTACATCGCCCGAGATTTCCGGCTATACCGGGCCGCAAAACCGAAGTTAGAACATTAAAATAGTCGGTGAGCAACATATTTAATTTGGAAATACACTTTTTTCAGAAATTTTTATAAACATTTGAAAGCACCTACTGTTACGGCTTTGAATTAGCTTAATTAAATTCAAAACAATATGGATGCATTAGCAAACCTGAAGCCGCTTTTGCTGGCTCAACTGCAATCGGGTGACTACGTAGGATTCACCTTTTTCATTGGTTCCATGGCCATGTTGGCATCCACGGTCTTCTTCTTCGTACAGATGACGCGCGTTGAAGGCAAGTGGAAGGACTCCATGCTGGTATCCGGTCTGATTACGGGCATCGCCGCTGCTCACTACTTCTACATGAGAAGTTTCTGGGCGGAGAACCAAGCTTCCCCCACGGAATTCCGTTACATTGACTGGATCCTGACGGTTCCTTTGATGTGCGTTGAATTCTACCTGATCCTGAAGGCCTTTGGTGCTAAGATTGGTCTGCTGTGGCGGATGATCTTTTACTCTGTCCTGATGCTGGTTGCCGGTTATCTGGGAGAGACAGTCTTCCGCGAAGCTTCCCCGCTGTGGGGTTTCATCTCCACCATCGGCTACGCACTGATTTTTTACGAAGTATGGTTTGGTCCGGCCAAGCGGTTGTCCGCCAATTCCAACGATCCTATCCTGCAGAAAGCTTTCCGCACGCTGGGTTGGTTCATCTTCGTCGGTTGGGCGATCTACCCCATCGGTTACATGACTATCGATACGGGCTGGCTCGCTGGTGTAATTCCTGGCAACGCCATGGATATCATCTACAACATCGGTGATGCGGTGAACAAGATCGGATTTGGTCTGGTCATTTACACCTTGGCTATCGAAAAGACCAGCGCTTCGAGCGTAGGTGCTTCCGTAGGTCAAGAGGCCAGAACTTCTGCCTAAAAACAGGTGGTTTTTATCCTAACGCCTTTTAGTCAGAGAACGGAAGACTAGACTTTATTAAGAAAAAGACCTGAGCCCCGTCCTGTTGACGGGGCTTTCAGGTCCTTATCAATGCATTAGTAAATAAACCCCAAAAGTCGGGTAACTATGGGTTCTGAGCAAAGTTAACCCGTCCTTTAACCTTACTTTAGCATTTTCCCAGCCTCCTTTGGCCTTCCCATCATTTTCCGCCCGTTTTGACAAACTATCCTTCTTTCTGGTTGTTTTATTTAGTTCATCGCATTTATCAAACCTTCTAAATTTTCTGAAATGGATAACCAAACGAATCAACTGACGGCGGTCAAAAACCAGGTGGATATTGGCATTTCCCAAGATAATCGCAAAGGTGTTTCCGAAGCGCTGGCACAATTACTGGCCGATGAGCACATCCTCTACATTAAGTTACGTAATTACCACTGGAATGTTGAGGGCATGTTCTTTCAGCCTTTGCACGAGCTGTTCGAAGAGCAGTACACTAAGCTTGCCGAATTCATTGACGACATTGCCGAGCGCATTCGTAGCCTTGGCTACTACGCACCGGGTTCGATGGAAGAATTCAAGGGGCTTTCCCGCCTGGTGGAAACGAACCACCTGGATGGAAATGCCGAGCAAATGATTCAGAACCTACTGCGGGATCACGAAGCCATCATTCAAATCCTTCGCCACGATCAGGAAGTAGCTGACCGGGACCACCAAGATGTCGGCACCAATGACTTTCTGATTGCCTTAATGGAAGAGCACGAAAAGATGGCGTGGATGCTGCGCGCCCACCTGAGCCGTTAAAAGATTCATCATTGAAGTTTTCCTTTGGCGCGGGGTTATGGTTTCACTTCCAATACCCCGGCCGCTTACTTCATCTTTTACCCAGCGGTCAATTCAATACTTGATACACCAACAGGCTAGCCAAGTAAGCTAAGCCGGTCATGAAGAAAAATTGAAGGAGGGGCCATTTCCAGCTTTTGGTTTCCTTTTTCACTACGGCGAGCGTACTCATGCATTGCATAGCGAATACATAAAAAATCAACAGGGAAAGGGCCGTCGGCATGGTGTACACCGGTTTGCCGGTATCGGGATGGCGTTCTTTAGCCATGCGCTTGCGCACCGAAAACTCATCATCCGCGCTGCCGATACTGTAAATGGTGGCCATGGTGCCCACAAACACCTCCCGTGCGGCGAAGCTGGTAATGAGCGCGATCCCAATTTTCCAGTCGTATCCCAGCGGCTCGATGGCCGGTTCGATAAATTTCCCGGCCTGGCCGGCAAAAGAAGCTTCGATGCGTTTTGCCGCCAGCAAATTTTGGGTAGCGTCTTGGTCCAGGTTTTGCTCACGCGCCTGCTCGCGGGCTTCCTGCTCGGCGACGGCCATTTCGCCCGGGGGCCCGTAACTGGAAAGCACCCACAATACCAGCGATATGATCATGATGATCTTGCCGGCCTCCAGGACGAAGGTCTTCACTTTTTCCCATACCGTCATGCCTACATTGCGCAGTACGGGCGGGCGGTACTCCGGCAATTCGAGCATCAAGTAGCTGGTGTTGGAAGCTTTGAAAATCAGTTTGAACACGTAAGCCGAGCCCAGTGCGGCTACGATGCCCAATAAGTAAAGCCCCATGAAGGCCAATCCCTGCATGTTGAAAATTCCCCAGACGGTAGTGGAAGGCACCACGAATCCAACCAGCACGATATAGACCGGTATTCGGGCCGAGCAACTGATAAAAGGCGTTACCAGGATGGTAATGAGCCGTTCGCGCCAATCGGCGATGGTGCGGGTGCTCATAATCGCCGGAATGGCGCAGGCCCCTCCCGAGATCAATGCGACAATGCTACGCCCGTTAAGACCGAACACCTGCATTACCCGGTCGAAGATAAAGGCCGCCCGGGCCATGTAGCCCACTTCTTCCAACAACGATATCAGGAAAAACAGGATGGCGATTTGGGGAATAAACACGAGAATGCCGCCCAGGCCGGCCAGGACGCCATCGGTGATCAAATCGGTAAACCATCCAGCGGGCAGGTTGTCGCGCACCCAGTTGCCGGTAAACTCGAAGAAACCTTCGATTAAATCCATGGGCACCGTCGCCCAGGCAAAAATGGCCTGAAAAACCAACAACATGAGAACAAAAAATATCACCGGGCCGGCGATACGGTGCGTTAGCACGTTATCCAGCTTTTCGGTGGCCCGGTTGGCGGCCTCACCCCCCGGTTTAAGCGCTTTTTGCACCACCGGCGTAAACCGGTCGTAACGCTGCATGGTTTCCTCTACCTGCTGCGGCAAATCCTCGAAGCCGTATTCCCGAACGATGGCGCCTACCTCTTCGCGCTGCTGCGCACTTAAAAAAGGCAGCCAATCGTAATGATGGGCGATGAGTAAGGCCCGGTAATCCTGCTCTGTATTCAAGGCCTCGCGAATTGCGCGAATGACTTTTCGTTCCAGCTCACTGGGATGGTAATAAGCGGGACGCGCCTGATGATCCGCCAGCTGGGCGGGCATCTCATCGATGGCCCGGCGCAAATCGGACATGCCGCTACCGGTGCGCCCACTGACGCAAACGACCGGAACGTCCAAATGGTAAGCTAGTTGATCGACCTTGAGTTGTAAGCCCGATTTCCGGGCCACATCGGCCATGTTCAAGACCAACACCATGGGCAGACCCAAGTCCCGCAACTGGGTGAAAAGCAACAAATGCTTTTCCAGCCGGTTGACGTCGGCCACGTAAAGGATGCCGTCGGGATAGTTATCGTCTTGAAGATTGGTGAACGTTTGGGCGATGATGCGTTCATCCTTGGAGGTCGGATAAAAACTATAGGCGCCCGGAAAGTCAACCAAAGTCACCGAACGACCGGAGGGCGTAGAAAAAAAACCCAGCTTTTTATCAACGGTTACTCCGGGAAAGTTGCCGACCTTTTGCTGCAAGCCCGTGAGCTGGTTAAAAATGGACGACTTGCCCGAATTCGGATTGCCTAAAACCGCAATGGTCAGCGGTTTGACGGCTTGTTGCACTTGGTGCTTCATGTTTCCAACAAAATACTTTCCACCTCATTGTTACGGAGCGCCAACTGAATATTATCGATACTGACGATGTAGGCGCCGCCGAATGGCGCCTTGCGCACGATGCGGACCTCACTACCGGGCAATACCCCCATGGCCATTAATTTAGTGGCGACGCGCTCGTCCGAAAAACCCGAAACTTTGCCGGCTTGACCGTTCTTGAGCGATTTAAGCCCCCTGGAAGTAATACGATTTGCTTCAACCACGGTAATGCACTTTTTTAATTTAATCTAAAGTCGGTTTTTCCAACAACAAGATAGACGATTTAGGTCTGCTCGCCCGCGTTGTTGATCACCGACTGCCGAAAAATTACCTAATATTAGGTAGTTTTTCTAATTCCAACAGAACCCGAACTGGTCGCAGCTCGGTCGTTGGTCATCGGGGCTGGTCGTACTGTCGGCAGTGTATTTACCGATAATTTGGGCAAGGCGCTCCGAGCGACAAGAACGGAGCTTACAGCGTTGAAGCTGGCAAGGCTGGCGCCGATCGGCGCGAACCAGGTAGACGACCCATTCGCCTTCCCGCTTGACAATTTGCTCGATGACCACCTGTTTTTCCGTATTTCGCAGGGGACTCAACTCGCAGGCGCCCCCCTGACAATCCGTGCATCCGATATCTTCTACGTATCGAGCTAACAATTTGTGATAGCTGTGGCTCTTTTCAAATTCCATTGCTGCCATTGACTACAATTTGTGCAAAAATAACAGAGTCTAGTAATTTAGACTAATTAAAAATTAATTTGCTAAAAAGAAAAACGCCCCATCGAAAAGCTTGGTTGCACGAAAGGGGTGAAATCGTTGGCGGCAACGTCAAAATTCGGTCTTAGCCCATCGGCCGGGAATGACAATTGTCATGCCCTGGCCTGTTATTTATCATGAAGAACCCTTAGCGGAGGAAGCGGCGTGTTGTTCATCAAACAGGCGCAACAACCAGGCGCGCTCAGCGAGGAAATCACTTTCCCTGATACTTTGCTCTATTTGACTAGGCTGCTTGTGGTTTTGACGAAGAATCTGGTGTAAGAGGTTGCAGAAGTTGAGGTAAGGGCGTCGCAGGGGCTGGGATATTTTTTTATTGCGGCGCAAAAAGTTGCGAAAGGAAGCCAAGGAAGACAGTAAGCTTTCAATTTCTTCCAGCTCGTAATAGGTTTTGATGAGCATCACCCGGGAACCCAACTGGTAATTGAGGTCCGAAAATTCCACCTGATTGAGATGGTGAAGGACTTCCCCGAATTCGCGTTTACGAAAGAACAGTTCGGCTAAATTAAAATGCCAGGCGTCTTGCTGAAAT
>CAYWHT010000042.1:5349-13470 GCA_964458135.1 uncultured Saprospiraceae bacterium
AAGCGTATCTTTATAACGGTTGATGAATTCTTCCGTCCAGGCATAACGTTCTAGCAACAAAGCCAATTTAACAACATTCGTGTACGTCCAGGGCGAAAGGTAATTTCCTTCGAGCAGAGACTTGCTCTCGATCCCTTCCAAGTACAGGTCGAGCGCCACCGCAGTATACACGTACTGACCTTTGCGAATTTTACGCAAGCAAAAATTTATCGCGTACAGATAGATCTCCCTTTTTGGTTCGAGATCGATGCGGTCGGCGTGTTGCCGGATTAAGCGCATTAGCTCTTTGAAATACTGCTCTCCCGATTCGGAAGCGTAGGACTGATAGATTTGCAGGTAAATGGCCACCAAGGGCTCCAGGTTTTGGGCGTGCTCCTGCAAGTAAGTCTGCACTTCCTCGGCGAAGCGGTATTCGTATTGGGCCGAAATAATGCCCTGGCGGTTGAGCATTTCCACACTGTATTTCAACTTTTTGAAAAAGTAAAAAGTGTCCAGCGAATCCGAGGCTTGTTGCAAATTGGGATCAAAACGCCTTATCTTCTGGGCGTTAAAGTGATTGGTGCCGATATCGGCCATCCAGTAGCGGAAAAATAAATTGGGTTCGTTAACGGAGTCTTCTTGCAACATGGCTTCGGTCTTGTTGCGTAAGAAGTTGTAGTGCTTGGGCAGCTTGCGGGCAACGTACTCATTGAGCACGCTGCAATTTTTCCATACCGCATGCTTTTGATAATGCTGGATGGCGAGAAAGTGCTCCGCCAAATTGAGCAAATAGTTCATCAAATACCCCAGGCGCTTGGCGTCAAAAGGCTCCCCCGGAAACAAATGTTCAACAACCACCGCTTTGGCTAAGTCTCGCTCCTTGAATTCAGGCGCACAGGCCTCCAGGTAGTTCGCCAATTTGCTCACTTCCCGTGACTTATTGAAATAGGGGGAAGCCGCAAAATTACAGAACTGACGCATCTCGGCTTTCGTGAAGGTCTGCAGTAATTGAACGAGTTTACTTTTTTGCACAATCTAGCTTTTTATGAAAATTTATTTAAAACGAATTTTAAAAATTTTAATTTAAAATTAAATAAGTCATTAAAAACTAACATTTTATGAATCCCTTAAACTGTATTAATGGCAAATCTAGTCGTTTTTTTCGACTTTTTACTGCTGAAAATTGGAAAAAAATGTATTTGCAATACGCGGGTGTCACCGCTAAATTTGCAAGAGAATACGATGACCTAATGATCTTGAAAAACTCGCTATCCGTCATTACTATCCTTATCCTGAGCTGTTCCACCGTCATGGCCCAGCAGGATACGTCCGTGACGATTTGGCCGGGAGACGTCAATAACAACGGCATTGTCAACAATGTCGATGTGTTGTACTGGTCGATAGCCAACGGCAGCACCGGTCCAGCAAGAGCTCAAGGCAGCCCGGCTTGGGAAGGACAAATCCAGGAATTGCTTTGGGAGGATGCCTTTTCTAACGGCCTCAATTTTGCTTACGCGGATGCTAACGGAGATGGCGTTGTAGACGAAGGAGATTTGAATGGCGTCATAAAAAGGAATTTTGGGCGCACGCACGGGCAAGTGACCTCCGATTTCGAGAGTGCAGAAGACGACCAACCCGGCGCTATCTTTCGCCTGCAAACCAATATCGATACTTTCGGTTTCAATTCGCGATTTCCGGTTGAAGTCTTGTTAGGCGCCCCGGATCAGGAAATAGAAGATTTTTACGGCCTGGCTTTCACCCTCCAATATACCCCCGATTTTGTCTCCAAAGTAAACAATAGCGTACAAGTCGATCCATCTTTCAATACCTGGGCCGGCGAAGGAAACCCGGACTCCCGCACGGTGGTCTTCACCGACAGTGTGCGAGGACTAACTCAGGTGGCCATCGTCCTGACGGAAGGCCAGTCTATTCAAAGTGGTTTCGGAAGAATTGCCAACTTGAATATCGTCATGGAAGATATTGTGGTGGGGCGAGCCATCCAGGATATGGAAATGATTGCCGATAGCATCAAAGTTATCGGACTGGAGTCCGAAGAGCGCATAGCCGCTCCCGACAGCCTGAACGCGGTGAAAAAAGGAAATACCGTTGCAGTAGCTCTTTTCGGTGACCCTTCGGCAATCCAAACCTTTCCGAATCCTTTTGACGATCAGATTACCATTGCTTTCCGTGGAGAAAAGGCCGAACGGAAAGTACAGCGCATCAGCGTCTATAATTCCACGGGGCAATTGATGATCCGCCGGGAGATCAATGCACTTCAAGCCCGGATGCAAATGAGCTTGGCTAACCTTCCTGCGGGGATGTACTTGCTGCGGGTGGACACCAGCGATGGCGTCTATGTTAAACCAATAACAAAGTAAATTTTAAATAGCAAACATAATCCCATGTGCAGCCGGTAAGGACCGACCGTTTCGTCGGATTCCTTGCCGGCCCAAGTTCCTTCTTCCTGATTAAATCGGAAAAAACCAACTTGATAGCGTATAACTCCTTAAAGAAAGACCAAAGATTTTAGTGTTACCTATAATTGGGGTAATGGGGTAGTGTTTTAAGCACTTAACAATTGCTTAAAATTTGTATGGCCAGGTTTAGCCTGGCCTTTTTTATTTTACCAATACGTTCTATCTTGAAGCTTGAACAAAATATTGGCGCCCAAAGCACAAAAAAACCACCGCACCGTGCCTACTCCTTCCCAACGCGACAACCATCGTATCTTTCCACAGCCCAATCCCCATCGCACCCGCGCCCAGGAATCCCGGGCCGCCATTGAGCGGCTATACGTAGCCATGCGGCATCTGTTTATTCGCGGAAGCTACAAACCGTTAGGCGTATCGGGCGAAGCCATGATCGAAGCCCTGATCACCCTGCGCCCCGAAATCTACGGCTCCATTACGGATCCGGAACGCGTAGAGCTCGATGGTCTCTTTTACATCTTCCAACGCCTGCCCAAAGGCATTGAAGAGTGCCGATTCATCAAGCTCATCACCCGCGAAGGCTTCGAGCACAGTGATTTCGATGCCATTATCGCGCCCAAGCGGCGACGCAACAGCTACCGGATCGACCGCGAGCAAATGTTCATCGAAATGACCCGGGGGCGAAGCGACATCTACGATATCCTGACCCACCTCACCTTCATGTACATCGAAGCCGAAAAAATTCGACGCAACAGCGAAAGCCACCGTGGTCAGAAAAAGCGGGATTGGGAAATGCTCGAAGCTATCGTACACAAAGAACAACACGGGGAAGAATTCAACCTGGAAGTGGCCTACACCTACCTGAGCACCCTGCTGGGGCGCACCTACCAGGAGACGGTGGAGGCCTGCCGCCGCTTCGCCGGCGATCCGGCCGTCAACAGCATCTTCAGCATTACCTACTGGCTGGGGCGCCTGTCTACCGAGGAAGCCCACGCAGACGGGCGCGACCGGGAAATCACTTTCTCCTCCGCCCTGCGCGAGCGAATCGGCCACCATTATTACGGCGAGCTTTGGGCTCGCAACATCAAACAGCAATTGTACGAACGCGACCTGCTACAACGCCCCCTGCACATCATTAGCGCCAATCTGCACAGCTTCATGAATGCCTTGTTCGCACCGGCCGCCCTATCCCACCGCCAACAACAGGAGACCTCTATCCAACAACTGGCCCAGGAACTCAGTCAGGAAAGCAATGCGCCCCTGCGCGAAAAAGTCTTTAAATACGCCGCCCGCCACGGCATGCAACAAATCGACGATATCAGCGGCACCGGTACCGACGTGCAAGTCTTCGACACCGGCCAGATCGATCCGGCAATTCTCTCCCCCGAAATCCATTGGAACGAAACCTACATCCGGGAACAACAACCCGTACTGCTCATCATGGACTACGCCTTCGGCGAACAAGCCTACGAAACCATGGATGAATTGCTCAAACCCTTTCTCACCGAAAATCAGCGCATCCCACTGCGCGTGGAATCCATCTCCATTATGGGAAAGGCCGGCATCCTCCAAGGCAAAAAGGGCGATATCATGGTTCCCACCGCCCACGTCTTCGAAGGCACCGCCGATAACTATCCCATCGACAACGACTTCCGGACCTCCGACTTTGAAGGGCACGGCCTCAGCGTTTGCAGCGGCCCCATGATCTCCGTACTCGGCACTTCCCTGCAAAACAAGGAGATCCTCAGTTACTTCCTCCATTCTTCCTGGCGCGCCGCCGGGCTCGAAATGGAGGGCGCCCACTACCAAAAGGCCATACAGTCGGCCTCTAAAATACGCCACAGCATTCGCACGGACGTCACCGTGCGGTACGCCTACTACGCCTCGGATAATCCGCTCGTCTCCGGCAGCACCCTCGCCTCCGGCAGCCTGGGCGTCGACGGCGTCAAACCCACTTATCTCATCACCCTAAAAATTTTGAATAAGATTTTGGAAGGGGCCACAAGGAAAGTGGCGTCAGCCTAAGCCGGATTATACATGAACCGGCATCCTGAAATACTTGGCCATGCCGTAGTCCGCCAATCCAAAATTTGTAAATGCTGACTTGGCGGACGACAGCTCTTAGCGGTGTAACTCTGGCACCAGCACGCCCACCAACGCCCCAATCGCGTACCCCACCAATACATCCGTCAGGTAATGCTTGCCGCCACGCACCCGCAGGTAGCCGGTCAGCGCCGGTAGTGCCGCAGCCCCCGCCCAAACGGCCGGTTTTAAGTTACTATCGGGATGGAAATCGCTAAACATTTTGGCGGTAAGAAAAGAACCGCAAGCCGAAAGCGAAGTATGCCCCGAAAAAAAGGAATAGCGATTGCGCCGGCTCTCCAGACGGATATGCAAGGGAACATCCGTATTGTAGACCAACGGGCGCGGGCGTTTCACCAGGGTCTTCGTCAAATTAGTCAGCCCGGCCGTCAGCAGCAAACCTTCCAGCGCAATCACGCCCACCTGATCGAATTCCCGGCGGGTGGGCTGATTAAAAGCCAGCGTAAGCGGCAAGGCCATGGTGGAAAATAAAAAACGGTCACTCAACTCCTGGGCCCGCGGAGAATATTGCCGAATCACCCAACGGTCCAGACCAATTACCCGGGAAGAATCCAGCCGCGCCAGCTCCGACTCGGTAAAGGGCGCCACCCGGCTGTCCAGGAGCGTGCTAACGCCGATGGTCAGCCCCGCCGAACCGGCCAGGGCGCCATCCCGCCCCCAACTCAGATCGTAAGGCGACTGACCGACCAAAGCCGAAGGGATGACCGATAAGAAACAAAGGAGTAACAAGAGATGGCGCATAGCGGTATGGTTTTTTAGTCCTCCAAATGTAGCGATTCCACAGTTGATTCGGGTAAGCCCTGCCTACCCAAAATTGGCTGCCGTCGTCTGGCGGATGCGTTTTTCAGGCATCCGCATTCGTTTATCCGATTGCGAGAGGTATTGGCCGATTTCTCTTTCCAATTCTTATAAAAAGCCCTGCCTTTTGCCTATCTTTTGTCAGAGGATATCTCCAATCACTAACGCCTCGGCAACTAAAAGTTCTGAATAATGAAACACCTGATCATCACTTTATTGGCGGTAATCGGTATGTCGACATGCGCCTGGTCGCAGATCGACGCACGCATGCTGCGCTATCCCGATGTTTCGGAAGACCAGATCACTTTCGTCTACGCGGGCGATATTTGGGTGGTTCCCAAGGAGGGTGGCACGGCTTCCAAGCTAAGCTCTCCCGCCGGTGAGGAATCTTTTCCCCGCTTCTCCCCCGACGGCTCCCAAATTGCCTTTAGCGGCAACTACGACGGCAACACCGACATTTATGTGATCCCCGCCAACGGCGGCGCCCCAAAACGGCTCACCCAACACGGCATGAGCGACCGGATGCTGGGGTGGCACCCCGAGGGCGAATCGGTGCTGTTTGCTTCCTCCCGTCAGAGTGGCCGGCAACGCTACCGGCAATTCTACCGCGTATCCATCGAAGGCGGCATGGCCGAAAAATTGCCCGTGCCTTACGGCGAATTCGCCGCCTATTCCCCTGACGGAAACACCTTGGCCTATACCCAAAAATCAAGACTGTTCCGCAACTGGAAGCGCTACCGCGGCGGCACCGCTCCCGAAATCTGGCTGTTCGACCTGGAAGACTATTCTTCCCAAAACATCAGCCAGAATGACGCCAACGACGAGCTGCCCATGTGGCACGATGAGACTTTGTATTTCCTTTCGGATCGGGGCCCCGAAAAGCGACACAACATCTGGGCCTACGACACCGGCTCCAAACAGTTTCGGCAGGTCACCGACTTTAGCGACTACGACGTCAGTTTTCCCTCCATCGGCCCTTCCGAGATGGTTTTTGCCAATGGCGGTCAGCTGTACCTGCTCGATCTCGACAGCGAGCAATACCGGGAAGTCGATATTAATGTAATTACCGACCGCATGACCCTGGCCCCCCGCAACGAAGAGGTTGGCCAGATGATGCGCTCTGCGAATATTTCCGGCGATGGCAAGCGCGTAGTCGTCGAAGCCCGGGGGGATATCTTTTCCCTTCCGGCCGAAAACGGTTACGTCAAAAACCTGACCTCCAGCACCGGCGTATTCGAGCGATATCCCGCCTGGTCGCCCGACGGCAAACATATCGCCTACTGGAGCGACCGCTCCGGCGAATACGAACTGACCGTCCGGGATATGCAAAACCCGGAAACCGAGCGGAAACTGACAAGCTACGGCCCCGGCTTCCGCTACGAAGCCGTTTGGTCACCCGACAGCAAAAAACTCGTCTTTATCGACGAAAAACTCCGCATCTGGATGTACGACCTGGAAAGCGGAGAAAGCACGGAAGTCGACCGCAGTGAGATGATGCTCAATCACGGCGGGCTGGCCAATTTCCACCTCTCCTGGTCAAAAGATAGCCGCTGGATTACTTACGCGCTGCAGCAAACGAACGGCAATGGCGCCATCTACGTATACGATACGGAGAATGAAGAGCGGCATCAACTCACCTCCGGTTATTATTCGGATACCCATCCCGTTTTCGATCCCGAAGGCAAATATCTCTACTTCCTGACCAACCGCCATTTCAGCCCGCTCTACAGCGACATGGACAACTCTTTTGTCTATCCCAACGCTACCCAAATCGCCGCGGCTTCCCTGCGTAAGGATGTACCCTCTCCCCTGGCGCCCCGTAATGACGAGGCCAGCATTGAAGAAGAGGAGGAGGAAGACGATGAAAAGGAGGAAGACGATGATGCTGAAGAAGAGGATGATGATGCCGAAAATGGGAAAGATGCGGAAGACGAAACGATGGAGATCGAGCCGGAAGGCTTTGAACGCCGGGTAGTCGTACTACCCCCCGAAGCCGGCAACTATACGGGGCTTTCCGCCGCAAAGGGCAAGGTTATCTATCACAAATATCCCCGCTCCGGCTCGAGTGAGGATGACAGTCCGTTGATGTATTTCGACATGGAGGAGCGGGAAGAAAAAACCATCATGGGTGAAATCGATGGTTATGTGTTGGCCGCTAACGGCAAGAAGGTGCTCGTCATGAACAACGGCGCGCTGGCGGTCATCGATCTGGCGCCCGGCCAGAAGATGGACAAGCCGGCGCCCACCAACGAAATGGAGATGACGGTCAACCCGCAGGAAGAATGGCGGCAAATCTTTAACGATGTTTGGCGCCTGCAGCGCGACTACTTTTACGATTCCGATATGCACGGCGTGGACTGGGATGAGATGAAGGAGCGCTACGGCAGCCTGCTCGACGATGCCGTCACCCGGGGCGATGTCAACCACATCATCGGCGAACTAATCGCCGAGTTGAATGCCTCCCACACCTACAATGGCGGTGGCGACAATGAAGAAACCCCTAAGCGCAAAGCAGTTGGGTACCTGGGTGTTGACTGGCAAATTAACGACGGCAAGTACCAGGTCGCCCGAATCGTACGCGGCGCCGAGTGGGACGACGAGGCTCGCTCCCCGCTCGACATGCCGGGTGTTGATGTCTCGGAGGGTGACTATATTCTCGCCGTCAACGGTCGTCCGTTATCTACCGAAAGAGAGCCCTATGCACCTTTCGAAGGCCTGTCGGGCAAAACGGTGGAGCTGACCGTCAGTAGTCCCGGCGCCCCCGAAGTTACCCGCCAGGTTATCGGCGAAACCCTGGGTAGCGAAACTCGCG